>QCEM01000042.1 GCA_003280605.1 SAR116 cluster bacterium AG-355-O21
TTCGCTTGATATCTTCGGCTGGTTCATCGGTGTGCCGACTGAATGGCTGGGGTGGCTGTTGTTAACCTTAACAGGCCATGGTTAAGCGTTAGATTGATGGTAGCAGATGACCCAAACTGATTCCTTTGAAAGCGCGGTTCCCGATTACAAACGCCATAGTGAGCCTGTGCAGCTTTCCCTGTTCCTTAATCTTGACGGTTTTGAGGGGCCAATTGATGTTTTGCTGACTTTGGCACGCGACCAAAAAGTCGACTTGGCGAAGATTTCGATTTTGCAACTTGCCGAGCAGTACATTCTATTCATCAACCAAGCACAATTATTGAACTTAGAATTGGCTGCCGATTACTTGGTGATGGCCGCGTGGCTGGCATATCTTAAATCGCGCCTGCTGTTGCCTGAGGATGAGAATGATGACGCCCCTTCAAGCGAGGAGATGGCCGAAGTCCTGCGGCTGCAATTACTGCGCTTAGAAGCCATGCAACACGCCGGTGAGACGTTGATGGCGCGGCCACGGCTGCATCAAGACTTCTTCCCACGCGGTGAGCCGCAGCGGATAGCCGTTAATAAAATTCCGGTCTTCGACGTCACCCTCTATGACTTGCTGCGGGCATATGGTGATTTTCGGATTAAATCAGAGCATCAAACACTGAAAATTCTGGCGACAGAACTGTTCTCGGTTGAAGATGCCATCAGCCGGTTGCGCAGCTTGCTTGGCCATGTTCCCGATTGGCAAACGCTGGTCAGTTTCCTGCCCTCGGCGGCAGCTGATCCGCTCACGCAACGCTCAATGGTGGCCGCAACCTTTGCGGCCACGCTGCAATTGGCAAAGGATGGTGACATTCATTTGCGCCAGGATGATAATTTTGGACCGATCTATCTGAAATCGCGTGAGGAACCAAATGCATGACTGAAGAAACGCTGGAAACAGAGTCACCTGCCGGTGAGTTGCCAGTCAATGTTTCTGCCGATGGTGACAGTCGCCGCCGCTTTGGGCGCATTGTTGAAGCCGTGCTTTTTGCCTCACCAACGCCTGTTTTGAAACAGGATTTGGTCGGCCGTCTGCCTATTGGTACGGATATTGACGCGGTTTTACAGGATTTACAGGCAGATTATGCTGATCGCGGTGTCAACCTTGTTCAGGTCGGCAATGCCTTCGCCTTTCGCACCGCCGCCGATGTCAGCGCCAGCTTACAGATTGATGTGATCACCCCACGAAAGCTGTCCCGTGCTGCCGTCGAGACAATGGCGATCATCGCCTATCACCAGCCCATTACCCGCGCGGAAATCGAAGAAATGCGCGGTGTAAGTCTGAGCCGCGGGACACTTGATATTTTATTGGAGGCAGGTTGGATCCGGCCTGGTCGACGCCGACAAAGCCCGGGACGCCCGTCAACATGGATCACCAGCCAAGCTTTTTTAGATCATTTTGCGCTGGGCGATCTGGCTGATTTGCCGGGCGTTGAAGAAATGAAGGCGGCCGGGCTGCTTGACCGACAAATTGGCCGGGTGTCAATTGCAATTGGCGACGCCGCCGATCTTGACGACGATGAAGAAGACGAAGAACAGCTATATTTGTCGGATATGCTTGATCCAGACAGTGACACGCCCCTGACCAAAGAGAATCTTTGATCGGTAGTTGCATCCTTTTTTAGTTGAAGATAAGAATTAGTCGCATTCATGCATGAAAAGCCGATTAGAGAACCCATGCCTCCTGCCTTAGAGCTAAAAGATGTCAGTCACACATTTGGCGACCTGCAGGCCATCACTGGGCTAAACCTGTCGATTGAAGCAGGCCAGGTCACCTGCCTGCTGGGGCCGTCGGGCTGTGGGAAAACCACGGCGTTACGCATCGCCGCCGGGTTGGAAACGTTACAAAGCGGTGAGATCTATATTGCCGGCAATCTTGCGGCCTCGGCGGATTGGGGACTGCCGGCCGAACGTCGCGGTATTGGCCTGGTTTTTCAGGACTATGCGTTGTTTCCACATCTGAGTGTCGTCGATAATGTGATGTTTGGGGTTACCGGCAATCAGGACCAGCGGCGGGCGTGTGCGATGGCGGCGCTTGAACAGGTGCAAATGGCGGCCCATTGCGAAGATTTTCCCCATACCCTTTCCGGCGGTCAGCAACAGCGCGTGGCTTTGGCCCGTGCGCTGGCACCAAAACCTGCGGTGGTGTTGCTGGACGAACCTTATTCAGGTCTTGATGCGCGGCTGCGCGATCAGGTCCGAGATGAGGTGTTGCACGTTTTAAAAGACAGCGGCGCGGCGACCTTAATGGTCACCCATGATTCAGAAGAAGCGATGTTTATGGCAGACCAAATTTGCGTCTTAAAAGACGGCAAGATGGTTCAGTCCGGTCCGCCTGAAAGCCTCTACCGGCAACCGATTTCAGCATTCGTCGCAGGCTTTTTTGGGGAAGTAAACATGATCCCGGCGGTTGTTAACAATGGCGTTGCGGCCACCGTCATCGGTGATTTTCCAGCCCCTGATCTGGGCGATAATACTGCCGCGACCGTGGTTGTTCGCCCTGAAGCATTGTTGCTTGAAAAGGCACCTGCCGCCTGCACTGATGCGCATTTGGGGATGATTATTCAAGCCCGTTTGCTGGGCCGCAGTAGCCTGGTGCATGTCTCCGTCACCAACACCGTGCCGCCATCCGTGCCGGCGGAACTGCATTTGCATGCGCGGGTTGGCGGAGTTTTTCTGCCGGCGGCCGGTGAACGGGTGCGCATCGCTGTGGACCAGGCGCAGTCCTTTGTATTTCCGCTTAATTAGATGCAAATTGCCAGAAAAGCCATTGTTTGCACTCGCAATATGGACGTAAGTTGCTTATATCTGGAACAACGCAATGTCGCTGACCGCTCATATATGGCGGAGCCAACGACGATTGCCCCACAAGTGGAGCTTAAATAAATGGGTGCATTTAGCATTTGGCATTGGCTGATTGTTTTGGCCGTTGTGGTGATTTTATTCGGCGGTGGCGGTAAGATTTCTCGACTGATGGGTGATTTCGGTAAAGGATTGAAAAACTTTAAGTCGAGCATGAAAGAAAATGAGGCCTCAAATGATGAGGCCAAGGCGATCGACGCTGAAAAAAGCGAAAAGGTCGAAACGGTCAATTCTGATCAAGCTGCCAAAAGTTAATCTGGCATAAGACCAAGCCCAGGCTTGGTTTGGGAAGACAGAATGTTCGATCTAGGCTGGCAGGAGTTCATGTTGATCGCGCTTATTGCGCTGGTCGTTGTTGGCCCGAAGGACCTGCCACGTGTGGTTCGCTCGGTCAGCGACATCATTCGCCGTGTGCGCGGCATGGCGACCGAATTCCATTCCAGCCTTGAGGAAGTGGCCCGAGAAGCTGAATTAGACGATCTGCGCAAGCAAGCTCGGGATTTGGCCAATCAAGGATTGGATGAAAGCTTGCGCAAAGAAGTTGATCCGATGGGTGAGATTGAAAACAGTATCCGTGATGCCCAAGCCCGGGTTGCCGACGTGGATAATACCGTTACGGCAACAAATGCAGAGATCGACGCTGAGGTGAAATCTAAAGGATGACTGACGGCTCGGAAGACGCCAAGATGCCGTTGTTGGATCATCTGGTGGAGCTACGACGGCGACTGCTGTTTAGCTTCATTGGCTTCATTCTTGCGTTTTTCGCCAGCTATGCGGTTGCCGAATATATCTTTGCTTTCTTGGTCCAACCGCTGGCTGATCTGACCATCGGCCAGGAGAATAGGCGGCTGATTTATACCGCCCTCCATGAAGCCTTTTTCACGTATATCAAAGTGGCGTTTTTTTCCGCCGCCTGCATCGCCTTTCCAATCATCGCTATTCAAATCTGGGGCTTTGTTGCGCCAGGTCTTTACAAAAACGAGCGGCGCGCCTTCCTGCCGTTTTTAATTGCCACGCCGGTGCTGTTTTTGGCCGGTGCGGCGATGGTTTACTATGTGGTCATTCCCTTAGCCTGGCAGTTCTTCCTCAGCTTTGAGACCGCCGGCAGTGACGGCACCATGGCCCTTGAACTTGAGCCTAAAGTTGATCAGTACCTGTCATTGGTGATGCGGTTAATTTTCGCTTTTGGTGTCAGCTTTGAGCTGCCGGTGTTGATTATTTTGCTGGCCAAAGTCGGCATAACATCTGCTGCAGGACTGCGCGCCAAGCGCAAATATGCGATCGTTGTGGCGTTTGTTGCAGCGGCAATTTTGACACCGCCTGATGTGATCAGCCAAATTCTTTTGGCTGTGCCGATTATCGTGCTTTATGAAATTTCTATCCTCTGCGCCAGCATGATTGAACGCAAACGCGCAGAACAGGAAACCCAGTCCGAGGATGAGGACGCGGATGCGGACCAGCGCGACCAATAGAGCGGTGATCCGCGCTGTAAAAGCCAGTCCCCCTTCGCCTGAAAATGCTTTATAAGCAAATGACTGAGCTAGCTCGAAGAGGGTTTTATGCACGATATCAAATTCATTCGTGACAACGCTGCCGCATTTGATGCGGGCCTGGCCCGCCGTGATCTGTCGCCAATGGCGGCCGACATTCTATCCATGGACAGTGCCTGGCGTGCCTTGACAACCGAAAAACAGACGCTGCAGCAACGTCGCAACCAAGCCTCAAAAAAGATTGGCCAACGCAAGTCAAAAGGCGAGCCGGCAGATGAGCTGATCAATGAAGTTGCGGATATTAAGACTAAAATGCTGCAGCTTGATGATGCCGAGCGACAGGCCGGCGAAGATTTAGAAAAACTGCTGGCCAGCCTGCCGAATTTACCTTTTGACGATGTGCCGCTTGGCGCCGATGAAAGCGAAAATGTCGAAATTCGCCGCCAGGGCGAGCGTAAAGCTTTTAACTTTCGGCCATTAGATCATGTGGACCTTGGCGAAAAGCTGGGGCAGATGGATTTTGAGGCAGCTGCCAAACTTGCAGGGGCAAGATTTGTGTTGTTGCGTGGTGATCTTGCCCGATTAGAGCGGGCGATTGCGAATTTCATGATTGATTTGCACACCCAGGAGTTCGGTTATACCGAAGTCTCGCCGCCGGTTATGGTGCGCGATGCAGCTTTGTATGGCACCGGTCAACTGCCAAAGTTTAGCGAAGATCTGTTCCGCACCGAAGATGGCTTTTGGATGATCCCAACCGCGGAAGTTCCTCTGACCAATTTGGTCAGTAACGCCATCCTTGATGCGGCTGAACTGCCGGTGCGTGTGACCGCGCACACGCCATGCTTTCGATCTGAAGCGGGCTCTGCCGGGCGTGATACCCGTGGCATGATTAGGGTGCATCAATTTGCCAAAGTCGAATTGGTTTCGGTCACTCACCCGGCGGAATCCGATGCTGAATTAGAACGCATGACAGCGTGCGCGGAAGAAGTTCTAAAACGTCTTGGATTGCACTATCGCGTGGTGGTTTTATGCACCGGTGACATGGGCTTTGGGGCACGCCGAACCTACGACATAGAAGTCTGGCTACCTGGCCAAAACGATGGTGCCGGTGCCTTTCGGGAAATTTCCAGTTGTTCGACCTGCGGCGATTTTCAGGCGCGCCGAATGAAAGCGCGATTCCGTCCGGAGGGCTCAAAGGCAACGGAATTTGTACATACGCTGAATGGCTCCGGACTGGCGGTGGGTCGCTGTTTAATTGCGGTGTTAGAAAACCATCAGGAAGCCGATGGGTCGATTTCCATTCCCGATGTGCTGCGTCCTTATATGGGCGGGCAAGAACGGATACACGCTAAGCAAGCGAGCTAACAAATGGCAAATTGGCCTTTAGACCTGCGCAACAGTCGTATTTTAATTTCCAATGATGACGGCATTCACGCCCCCGGTCTACGGGTCCTGCGAGATGTTGCAGAGGCGTTATGCGACGAGGTTTGGGTGGTCGCCCCGGAGGCCGAGCAAAGTGGTGCCGGGCACTCGCTCACCTTGCGCCGACCGCTGCGCATCCACCATCATGATGAGCGCGTCTTCTCTGTGGACGGAACGCCAACGGATTGTGTGCTTTTGGCCAGTAACGAGATCATGGCGGGCAGCCCGCCTGACTTGGTTTTGTCGGGTATCAATCGGCATGGCAATTTAGGTGAGGATGTCACCTATTCGGGGACCGTTGCCGCCGCTATGGAAGCAACAATTCTTGGTTATCCTGCGATTGCCCTCAGTCAGGTTTTCAGCAATGGCGAAGATGACGAGGTGTATTGGACCACCGCCGCCAGCCATGCCGGTGCGTTAATCGCCCGCTTGGTCGCGGTTGGCTGGCGGGATAACAGTCTGATTAATGTAAATTTCCCTGCCGTTGCCAGTGATCAAGTCAGTGGGACCGAGATTACCATGCAAGGCCGCCGAAAAATTGGCGACAAGATCCATCGTGGCGAAGATCCTAGTGGTCGTGCCTATTATTGGATCGGGGCCATCAAAACCGATGACGCATTGGTTCCAGGAACCGATTTTGCGGCCGTGGCCGCCGGGCATATTTCGGTCACACCGATTGACCTGGAAATGACTGATTTACCAAGTATGGACAGATTACGAGGTATTCTCGATTGATCTCCGCGATGGCCACTCAAAACCGCCTGAGCCAGCTTCTGCGTGATCAAGGGGTGGTCGATGAGGCTGTTTTGGCGGCGATTGCAGCTGTTGATCGCGCCTTGTTCGTGCCGACTGGCTTTCACGATCAGGCCTTTGACGACACGCCATTGCCGATTGGCTTTGGGCAAACCATCAGCCAGCCATATGTTGTTGCCACAATGACCGCTGCGCTTAACCTAACCCGGCGCTCTCATGTATTGGAAATTGGTACCGGCAGTGGTTATCAAACAGCGGTTTTGGCGGGGATTTGCCGATGGGTTCGCACCGTTGAATGTATTCCGGAATTGGCTCACGGTGCCGCCGAACTATTCGACAAATTGGATCTTCGGAATGTCACCACCCGGCTTGGTGACGGTGCCAAAGGATGGTTGGAAGCAGCACCTTTTGAGCATATTTTGGTGACTGCCGCTGCAGCTGACTTCCCAGCTGCGCTACTCGATCAACTGTCCGAAGATGGCGGGGTCATGGTTGTGCCGATTGGTGATCAGGGCCGGCCGCAAACTCTCTACCGCGTGAGCCGTCAGCAAGACATCTATCGTTATGAAAAACTCATGCAAGTGCGCTTTGTGCCATTGCTTGATGGCTATTTTTCAAGGTCGGTGTGAATGCGGCTGATAGCATTGAGCCTGTGCCGTCAAAGCGGTAAAATCTGCCGATGAAGCAGCTCGGTTTAATGACTCGATGGCGGCTGCGTCCGAGATGGGCGGGGTTGCTGATCATGGCGGCCCTGGCGGTCAATTTATTTGCCTGCGCGCCGGTCAATCGGCCGATTGGCTTGGCCACACCCGTGCCGGCGTCGGCACGGACAGGGGCGTCAAAACAAGCTCTGGTCACTGTATTGCCAGGCCAAACAGTTTATTCCATTGCCCGGGCCAATGGTCTGCCGCTGCGAACCTTAATTGAAGAAAACGCCCTGAAGCCGCCGTATTTACTGCGTGTTGGTCAAACCTTACGACTGCCGCAGGTCGATACCTATATCGTTGTCGCCGGTGACACGGTGTCGACCATTGCTTTGCGCATGAATGTGGATATGCGGCGGTTGGTTGTTTTGAACGCAATCCAACCACCCTATGTGATTCAGGTCGGCCAACGACTGCGATTGCCAGGGTTACGGGTTGCCGGCGCAGCACCGCCAAAAGCGTCCTCAGGGCCTATTCCGGATCGCTTAGCAAACAATGTATCCGTGCCGGCAATCATGGCTTTACCGTTGCCGCGCCCGGCCTTTGATCGACCAACAACAACCATTGCAACGGCCCCTTTGCCGGCAACAAAGAGCCTGGCGGCGGTGACGGCCAAGGCTGTTAGCACCTCACCGCCGGCAGCAAAACCACCTGCAAACTTTAGACCGCCGCCGCGCTCTAAGTCGGCTTTTCTGGTGCCGGTAAACGGCCGCGTCATTGGCCGGTTTGGGCCGCGCAAGGGTGGTTTGCATAATGATGGGATCAATATTGCCGCCCCGATCGGGGCACCAATTAAAGCTGCTGAAAACGGCATTGTTGCCTATGCCGGCGCCGGTTTCGGTGGTTTCGGCAAGCTGTTATTGATCAAACATGCCGACGGCTGGATTTCGGCGTATGGCCATGCTCAGAAATTACTGGTTGCCCGGGGTGCGCGGGTGCGCCGTGGCCAAGTGATTGCAACAGTCGGCAAAAGCGGCGGCGTGAGCCGCCCGCAGTTACATTTTGAATTGCGACGCGGGTCGCGGGCGTTGAACCCGGAAAAATACATTGGCAGCTAGGCGGGCGTTATTATTGATCGATGGGAACCCCCAATTCACCAGCCAAATTCTGCACAAATTGCCAAGCTACCCGACCTGAACGTGAACCGCGTGTGACTGTCCACTCTTTGGCGCGGACGCGCAGCTCGTCTTTTGTCAGATTGATCCCCAGGGCGCTACAATAGCCCTCGATCATGGCAAAGTAAGTATCTTGATCGCAGGCATGAAAGCCGAGCCAGACCCCAAAGCGATCTGACAATGAGACTTTTTCTTCAACAGCTTCTGAGGCATGTATGGCCGTTGACCGCTCATTTTCAATCATATCTCGTGACATCAAATGACGGCGGTTTGAGGTGGCGTAGAAAAGAACATTTTTTGGTCGCCCTTCAATGCCGCCCTCAAGCACGGCTTTCAGGGACTTATAGCTGGTGTCCTCATAATCAAATGACAGGTCATCGCAATAAACCACGCAGTAGCGGCTTGATTGACGCACCAAGCTCAACAGTTTCGGCAAGGTCTCCAAGTCCTCACGATGGATCTCAACCAAGGCCAAATTGCCGTTTGTCTCGTCATTCACTTGCGCATGAACAGCTTTCACCAAAGAACTTTTACCCATACCGCGCGCGCCCCATAACAGCGCATTATTGGCCGGCAGGCCGGTGGCAAATCGCAAGGTATTATCATAGAGAATATCGCGTTGCAGCTGGACTCCTTGCAGCAAGTTGATATCAACCCGGTTTATCGCCGCCACGGGGTCTAAGCCCATGTGTTCGGCGTTCCATATAAAGCCATCGGCAGCGTTTAGATCGCTGGTTGCTGCGGTTGCTGGTGCCAAGCGTTCAAGCGCACTGGCGATGCGATTTAAAACATCCATTTGAGCGGCGTCGATCATCTTCGTTTCCATGTGTTTTTAAAGTTGTTGTCGGTCAAACGCCCCAGCGCCAGAAATCGGTCCCGTCGCGGCGATAAAAACGGGCCAAGACCATTTTATGAACTTCGGATGCGCCATCGACCAAACGAGCTTGGCGGGCATAGCGATAGATCCATTCCAGCACTGTATCTTTTGAATAACCGCGAGCGCCGTTTAACTGGATCGCGGTATCGACCGCTTTGTGCAGGGTATCGGCGACGTGAATTTTGGCCATCGAGACTTCTTGCCGGGCAAAGTCGCCCTGATCCAGTTTCCAAGCTGCTTTCATGACAATCAACCGGCCCATCTCAATTTCATGGGCTGTTTCGCCAAGTTTGATTTGGACGCTTTCACGGTCGATCAGCTTGCTGCCGAAGCCTTCGCGGTCTTCGACATAGTCACGGGCAATCTCCATTGAACGTTTGGCCAAGCCGAGCCAGCGCATGCAGTGGGTTAAGCGCGCGGTCCCAAGGCGAATTTGTGTCGCTTTCAAGCCATCGCCAACCTCCATCAGACGGTCACTGTCGTCGATCTCAAGGCCATCAAATTCGATTTCACAATGACCGCCATGTTCTTCCGGCCCCATAATCGGGATGCGGCGGACAATGCGCCAACCAGGTTGGTTTTTATGGAACAAAAACGCGCTGAGACCCTTGCGCGGGTCATCGGAGGTGCGCGCCATCAAGATGAAATGGGTCGCGCTCTCGGCACCTGTGATGTACCACTTGCGGCCGGTTATCCGCCATTTAGAGTTACTGATGGGCTCTGCCTTGGTTAGCATCATCGATGGATCTGAACCGGAGCCAGGGTGCGGCTCTGTCATGACAAAGGATGAATGCACATCACCGTCGATTATCGGCTGCAACCATTTTTGCTTTTGTGCTTCGGTGCCAACCCGGTTGAGCAAGAACATATTGCCGTCATCCGGGGCCGCGCAATTGATTGCCACAGGGCCAAAAATTGATCTGTTCATTTCTTCATAAACAGCAGCCATGCCGATGGTTGTTAATCCCATACCGCCGCGCTCCACAGGCATTTGTGGTGCCCACAGGCCAATTGATTTTGCTTTTTCCCGCAGCGGTGCGAGGGCTGCTAAGGTGATATTCTCATGGGCGTCATAATTGTTTTTGTCAGCTTCAACGGGCAGCACCTCATCGATTACGAATTGGCGCGCCTTCAGGCGGGCTGCATCAACTTCTGCGGACAGTGTGAAATCCATTTTCAAAGCTCCATAATTGATTGCGCCATACCATAATCAGGATCGCGCTTGGAGCAAGCTGCAATGGCGGTTAGTGTCATTTTGGACGCATATTTTTGCCAGCACCGTCGGTGCTGATTTCTTTACAGGAGGAGAAAAGAGATGACGATCGAACGCCATCATGTCGGTGAGCGCATGAGCCAAGTCGTGTCACATAACGGCACTGTTTATACCGCCGGCCAAGTTGCGCATAATGCCGCCGGCGGCAGCGTTACCGAGCAAACGAAGGATATTTTGGCTGCCATCGATGGCCTGCTGAGTGATGCCGGTAGCGATAAATCGAAGCTTTTAACCGCGACAATCTGGCTGAACACAATGGATGACTTTGCGGAGATGAACGCTGTTTGGGACGCCTGGGTCGTGGCCGGGGCAACGCCATGTCGGGCATGTGTCGAGTCACCGAAGCTTGCGTCGCCAAAATTCACAGTCGAAATAATGGTTACTGCAGCCAGCTAATAGATGTGTGGCGGGTTGTCACCAAAGCCCGCCACCCAACGTTACCTTATGGGTAACTATCTGTCATTTATGAACAAAAAATAAAAACTAATCTTTTAATATTAGTATAAGTTTTGGTTTTTTACAAAAATATGAATTTTGATATGTTGACTTTGACGCTAAAACGTATTGAAAAAATATGAAAAGTAGAATAATTTTACAAATTATCGAGTTTGACGTGTATAATTGGTCTTGGCAAAATAGCAAAACGGTTATGGTGCAGCTGTGATTGAATATAAATAAATCTTAATTGTTGATGATCATGAAATGTTCCGCGACAGCCTGGCTTTTTTGATCAGAAAATCATTTACCAACACATTTGTCGATACCGGCGAGTCGTACGCGACATTGGTCGCCAAGCTGCGCTCGAGCCAAAGTTTTGATGTTGTGCTGATTGATTTGAACATGCCGGGCATGTTCGGTGCCTCAACATTTGAGCAGCTACGGGCTGAGTTCCCACGTCATTGCTTAGTGGTTGTATCTGGTATCAATGATCCGGAACAGATTTACGCTGTGATACGCTCCGAGGCCAATGGCTATATCCCAAAGACGATGAGCGCCGATGGTTTAATGAAAGCCTTGGAGTTGATCTTATCAGGGGTATCGTATTTCCCTATGGATTTGATCGCCCGGCATACCTCGACTTTTTCCGGGAAGGGTGAGACGTCTTTCAATGGTCAGGTATTGACGGCCAAGGAAATGGACGTGATTGAGCTATTGGTGGCGGGGCATACCAATAAGGAGATCGGCCGCAGCCTGGACATCGAGGAAGTTACGGTAAAAGCGCGTTTAAAACAGGCGTTTCGCAAGCTTGGGGTGCGCAATCGGGCACAGGCGGTGCGGGTGGCGTTGGAAAATAAGTTGCTGTGATTAAGACTCAATTTGCTTATAGCTGCTGCTTTTTCGGCACCAGCCAGATTTTGTTGAACAGCCGAAACGCGCTCGGGGCCAAGATAACGACCATGGCAATGCGGAAAATATGATGGGTCGCAACAAAGGCCACGTCAGAGCCGATTGCTAAGGCGACCAAACTCATCTCCGCAAGCCCACCAGGGGCAAATGCAAGCACTAAAACATGCCAAGGCACATCGGTGATTTGCTGCAAGATCATGCTACCGGCAACCGCCGACAGCAGCAAAATAGCTGTTGATCCAAAGGCGACAATCATCGTCCTGAGGACTTCTTTGACAGCCACGCCGACAAATCGGCAGCCCACTGAGCCACCGATCACCACTTGCGCGGCGGCAATCAGAAAGCCTGGCGGGCCTTGATTGGTGATGCCGGCGATGTGGATTGCACCGCTCAAGATCACGGGACCTACCAGGAAGGGCGCAGGAATACGCAACATTTTGGCAAGCGGTGCGCCAATGATTGCGCAGGCGATCAACAGCCCCCAATCCGTCAATGGCATGTTCATCGACGAGCCGGGTGGTAACATTGAGTCTGTCGGTACGTAATCACCAAACAGCTGGAATAAAAATGGCAGCGCCATCACCACCAAAAGAATTCGCAGCGCATGTGACAGGCCAATAACCCGTTCATCGGCGCCCATTTCGGCGCCAACAAGGGTCATCTCACTGAGGCCGCCGGGTGAGGATGAAAAATATGCCGTCTGTAGATCATAACGGGCGACCTTGCGCAGATAGATCATGACCAGCGAACAGGCGACCAAGACATAGATGAACAGGCCAAAAATGGTGACCGACCACGTCGCCAGGCGATCAATCAGATCCGGGGTAAATGCGGCCCCAAGCATGACCCCGATAACGGCGCTCATCGGCATCCGGATGCGCCTTTGGACCTGCATTTGTAACCCCGCCAGTGAGGCGATGGTGGTGAAGGTCATGGCCCCCAGCATCCACGGCAGCGGCAGTTGAAAATAGGCGAAAACAGCGCCGCCAATGGTACCGATGATCAGCGCTAAAAGCAGTTGCGGCAAATTGAAGGCTGTCGGTGATTTTGGTCGCGCGCCGGTGTTACTTAACATACCGACCAAGACGGACAGCTGTTTGTCCTTTCCAAGTGCGTCGTGTGGGCATGATCAAAACACAGTCGTCAAACGGCGTCACAACCGGCGTGTTACCGTCAATGCCAAGCTCGGTCCCTGCTTTAGGAATAACCTCAAGGCCGGTATAGGGTTGATGGAATTGAAAGTGATCACTGTTGATGGTGACACGATCAATGACCTCAATGGTGCGCTGGGCGGCAGGCCGCGTATCCTGTGATAACGATTTTGCGGTGGCGGCATCGATCATGTCTAGCGCTTGCAGAAAACAAACCGCGCTATCGGTGGATACGATACCGCTTGACGCCGCCCAATGTTGCCCGGCTTCAACCAGCAAGGCGTTCCGTGGGGAATTTGCATCGCCAAAGTCACCGTAGTCGCGCAACCGCTTACCGGCGGCGTGGCCAGCATCGCACATGATTGTTTCCGGATACTTTAGCCGGCTTGCAAATTCGTGACCCTTGGCCAACGGGCCGGCAAGCATTAACGGTGGACTGGCTGACTGCATGGAGTGAAGGTCGAGTAGAAAATCGACGGTATCAATCAAAGGGCGGATTTCGCGTGCTCTTGCAAGCTCGATACTCTGGTCGTCGCCGTCCAGTCGCTCGGTCGCCCAAACCCGATTCATATCTTCATCGACAAATCGCGATGCCGCCGGGTACCGGGCATCGAATTGTGCGTAGGCGGCAACGTTGTTGAAGCCCAATGTGAGCTTACCCCGGGTCGGCGTCAAACCGCAGCGGAACATGGTATCAAGGGTAATCGCGCCGCAAATCTCATTGCCATGGGTGAGGGCGAGGATCGCGGCGTGCGGGCCGGCGATACCGGAGTCAAGTGTCGTGTAATATGGGACACCCGAATTTCCCGCGGCATAGGCTGTGATATCAGGCGCTGACAGCTCGACCGGATAAATATTCTCCAAGCTGTCGAGCCGTTGTTTTTCAGAGGTTTTTTCCACCAATTTCATTCCCGTTGGTTAGGCTGCGCAGACCCGATCCATCAACCGGCCCATGAACGCCTCGCATTGTGCGACCTGGGAAATTTCAACGAATTCATTTGGTTTATGGGCTTGGTCGATATGCGCCGGACCACATACAATGGTCGGCACGTCAGCTTGTTGGAATAGCCCCGCCTCGGTGCCAAAGGCAACTTTGCTGACCGAATTGGCGCCTGACAGTGCTTTGGCAAGCTGCACAACCTCGTCATCTTCATCGGTATCCAGGCCCGGGATAGACGACAATTCTTCTACGGTAATGCTGGTCGTTGGATCAATCGCCTGCATTTCCGGCAAGCATTGGGTATCGATGAAAGCTTGCACAGCGGCCGATAGATCATCTGGATTGTCAGCGGGAATATAGCGATATTCAAATTCAAAGCTGCAATTTAACGGCACAATGTTGAGCGCGGTCCCGCCGTTGATGGTGCCGGTGTGCAAGGTAGTGTGGGGAATATCAAACATCTGGTCATAGGGGCCGCCGGCGGCCTTTTGGCGGGCCAATGATTTGATGTGGGCGACAATTTCGGCCGCGTATTCAACCGCATTTACGCCTTTTGGTGCCAGCGAGGAATGCGCCTCCATGCCCCGCACATTGACCTGAAAGCTGCGCTTACCTTTATGGGCGATAACAGGTTGCATATTGGTTGGCTCCCCGACGATACAGGCTTGCGGCCGGATGCCTTTCGACAAATTGCCGTCGATCAATCGGCGGACGCCAATGCAGCCGACTTCCTCGTCATAGGAAAAGGCCAGGTGGATCGGGACGGTTAACTGGCGTTCCAAAAACTGCGGCACCATCGCCAGGCTAACGGCAACGAACGACTTCATATCACAGGTGCCGCGGCCATAAAGCCGACCGTCCTTTTCGAGCATATCAAATGGATCGGTGACCCAATCTTGGCCGTCGACAGGCACCACGTCTGTATGTCCCGACAAGATCACGCCGCCGGACCGGTCGGCAGGGCCGAGGGTTGCAAACAAATTTGCTTTTTGCCCGGCGTCATCATAGGTCAGCTCGCTCTCAACACCAAAGCCTGCAAGGTAGTCTTTGACCCATTCGATAAGCGGCAGGTTGGAATTACGGCTGGTGGTGTCGAAGGCGATAAGGCGTTTTAGGATGTCATGACAGACAAGATCGGTGGCTTCCATCGGTGGCTCCTGAAATTTCTTAATCAACCGACCCTGGCTGGTTTGGGCTCGGCATGCAGACGAGGATAATTCATAAACAAAGAACCAAAGTCTAGCCCGAGCCAGGGGTGATGGGAAGGGCTGCAGCATTTCATTTTTGAGGATGCCTGTCTTACTATTGCTGCCTTGATCAAATTCGGTTTACAGTCTCCCAGTGGGCTTCCGAATTTGGTTACGGCCAGGCACCAAGCTTCATCCGGGCCCAGAGAATGGTTTATAACGAATAGCCAGGAGACTTCATATGAACAAGTTGCTTAAGGCGTCGGTACTCGGTGCAGTCGCCGCGACCTTTGTCGGTGGTGCGGCGTTAGCTGATGATGCCACGCTTGGTATCCGCTCGGAACCGTCATCTGTCGATCCATATTTCCATAATCTTGGTCCCAATAATGCGATGCTGGGGCAAATTTTTGGCCGTCTCATTGATTGGTCGCCTGATATGGGCACGCTTATTCCCCGGTTGGCGACCTCATGGAAGCCGATCAACGATACCACGTGGGAATTCAAGCTGCGTAAAGGCGTTAAATTCCATGATGGCAGCGACTTTACCGCAGACGACTTCGTTTTCTCGTTTAAGCGCGCAGACGGCTATGTAGGCGGTAACTCAAGTTTCCGGACCTACACCAAGGGTAAAACCGTCAAAAAAATTGACGATTACACGATCCATATTTCCACCAAAACGCCGTATCCGTTGATGCCCAATGATATGACCTCGGTAATGGTGATGTCATCGGAAGTTAAAGGCACAGGTCAACCCGACAAAAATTTCGGCATTCGCGCTAAAGACTTTAACAATGGCAAAGCGGCAATCGGAACCGGCCCCTACAAATTCGTCGAATGGAAAAAAGGCGATCGTATGGTCTTGGTCAAATATGATGGCTACAAAGGCCCGTTGGCGCAGCCATGGGATAAGATGACCTTTAAATTCATCAAGTCGGAGCCAGCCCGCGTTTCGGCTTTGCTGGCCGGCGATGTTGACATGATTGACAACGTTCCTGTGACCGACATTGAGACCTTGAAAAAGAATCCCAATGTCAGCCTGAGCCAGGGTGTCTCAAACCGGGTGATCTATGTGCACATGGATCAGTTCCGTGACAACTCACCGTTCGTGACGGACAAAGCAGGCAATCCGCTGTCGAAGAACCCGCTGCGGGATCCGAACGTACGTAAAGCACTGTCGATGATGATCAACCGTGACGCGATTGTTGAAAAAGTCATGGAAGGGGTTGCGCTGAAAGCAGGCCAGCTTTTGCCGGAAGGCTTTTTTGGCCGCTCCAGCAAGTTGCAGCCAGAGGCTTACAATCCAACCAAAGCAAAACAAATGCTGAAAGATGCTGGTTGGGGTGATGGCTTTGCGCTGACCATTCACGGTCCGAATGATCGTTACATCAACGATGACAAGATTTGCGAAGCAATTGGTCAAATGTTGTCAGCCAACGGCATTCCCACCAAGGTTTCCACCATGCCGAAGAACGTGTTCTTCAAGCGGGCCTCTAAGGGCGGCAAAGACGGCCAACCAGAATTTAGCTTCTTCTTGGTCGGCTGGGGTTCCGGTACAGGTGAGCCTTCCTCACCGTTGAAATCTCTGCTGGTGACTCGTGACAAGTCGAAAGGCTTTGGTGCCTCGAACCGGGGTCGCCATTCAAACCCGAAAGTTGATGCTTTGGTGGTTGAAGCCCTGTCAACGGTTGACGATGCCAAGCGCGGCCAACTTCTGGCGCAAGCCACGGAGGCAGGTATTGGTGAGAGCCAAGGGATTATTCCGTTGCATTATCAAGTTAACACCTGGGCTACACGCAAAGGCCTTAAGTACAACGCCCGCGCCGATGAGCGGACCGTTGGCCTTGACTTGTTAAAAGAATAAACCGACGAAAAAGATCTGGGGCGGCCGTTGGTCGCCCCGATTTTTATTTATACATTTCAGATATGCGACAGGCGCTAAAGCCCGGTTCCAAACGATGAGGTCGCTATGACGGTATTCATCATTCGCCGCTTAATGCAGGCAGCGGTCGTTGTTTTTTTCATGTCTCTGCTGGTTTTCAGCGGTGTGTACTTGATCGGCGATCCTGTCGAAATGTTGGTGGCAGATGATGCCGACGAATATGACCGCGAGATGGTGATTAAAAATCTCGGCCTTGATCAACCTTTTTATATTCAATATTGGCGGTTTTTATCAGCCGCGCTGCAAGGCAATCTTGGCGAGAGCTTCGTTTTTGAAGAGCCAGCCTTATTGTTGATTTTAGATCGTATGCCAGCGACCTTTGAGCTGGCGGTGTGTGCTTTGCTGATCGCCGTCGTTCTTGGCATTCCGTTGGGGATGTGGGCCGGGCTGCGTCCTGATTCCATGGCCTCAAAAACCATCATGAGCAGTTCCATCCTTGGTTTCAGCCTGCCGACGTTTTGGGTTGGTATCATGATGATCATGCTGTTTGCGGTGCATTTGGGCTGGTTGCCGTCAACAGGTCGAGGGCCAACCCAGGACCTGTTCGGGGTCGAGGTCAGCTTCCTGACCTGGAAGGGAATAAGTTATGTGATCTTGCCGGCCGTCAATTTATCGCTGTTTAAACTGTCGATGGTTATCCGGCTGTCACGGGCCGGCACCCGCGAAGTTATCCACCAAGATTACATCAAGTTTGCGCGTGCCAAAGGCGTCAGCCGATCGCGCATTGTTCTGGTCCATGTTTTGAAAAATATCATGATCCCGGTGGTCACTGTTCTGGGGCTGGAATTTGGCGGTTTGGTTGCCTTCTCGGTTGTCACGGAAACAGTCTTTGCTTGGCCTGGCATGGGGCTCTTGTTGATTGATTCGATTGGCTTTTTAGATCGGCCTGTGATTGTCGCTTATTTGATGATCATTGTGCTGTTGTTCGTTTTCATAAACCTGGCGGTGGACGTCATGTATTCGGTCCTTGATCCGCGGGTTCGGCTGCAGGATGTCAAAGGATGAGTGCGGTTAACGGAAATATTGAAGAGCTTGAAACGCCGGCGGCAGCGGCTGCCAAAGTTGAAACACCGCTGCGGCGCTTCATCTCTGATTTCAGTGAAAGCAAGCTCGCGGTTTGTAGCTTCTTTGTTGTCTTGGTAATTGTTTTTATTGCGGTATTTGCGCCGCTATTGTCGCCGACCGACCCCTATGATTTGACCACCGTAACGGTTGAAAATAAGACCATCCATCCAGGTGGTGTGATCAAGTCAGGCAGTGTTGCCCATCTCGGTACCGATGGGGCTGGCCGGGACATGCTCAGTTCCATTATTTATGGTTTGCGCATCAGCCTGACGGTTGGTATCGGCAGCGGCGTCATTGCCCTCATCATTGGTGTTACGGCAGGTCTGACAGCGGCTTTTGTCGGCGGCCGTGTTGACTCCTTGATCATGCGCCTCGTTGATATTCAATTAAGCTTTCCAGCAATTCTCATCGCATTGGTGCTGCTGGCAACATTGGGCAAAGGTGTCGATAAGACGATCATCGCACTGATTGTCGTTCAATGGGCGTATTACGCCCGAACGGTGCGTGGCAGCGCTCTCGTTGAACGCCGTAAGGAATACATTGAATCAGCCATTTGTTTGGCGTTATCGAAGCCACGCATCATTTTTACCCATCTATTCCCGAATGTGGTTGCG
>QCEM01000043.1 GCA_003280605.1 SAR116 cluster bacterium AG-355-O21
CGGTGAAATCGTCAAAGCCTTCGTAATCCTTGCCGAAGGCCATGACGGCAGTGCCGAAATGACCGCGGAAATTCAGGGTTTCGTGAAGAAAACCACCGCACCCTATAAATACCCCCGCGAAATTGAATACCGCAGCAGCTTGCCGAAAACCATTTCCGGTAAAATCCGCCGGGTCGAACTGCGGGCCGAAAGCAGTGATTGATTTGCCCGCCCTATCCGGCCTATGGGCGGCGCTCGCTTTGCCGCCCGCCGCCTAAAACCGCCGATTTTTGAATAAGGTTATTGCAGATGAGCGACGCACATATTTTAGAGGCCACGACCAAGACCGTGCACTGGGGCTATTTCGACGCCGCCCAAGCGCCGGCGGCAACCATCAATTCCGGTGATACCATCACCATCAACACTGTCTCCGGCGGCCCTGACGTGGTCCCCGATGGTGACTTTCATATCCCGCCGGAACTGCATGACATTCACGCCACGGTGCCGCGCAAACTGCCTGGCCATATTCTGACCGGGCCAGTGCACGTCAGCGGCGCCAAAGTAGGACATGTGCTGCAGGTCGATATTCTTGAGGTAAGCTTGCGCCAAGATTGGGGATATAATTTCATCCGTCCCGGTGCCGGCGGCCTGCCGGATGACTTTACCGAAACCAGCCAGATGACCATCCGGTTGCATGCAGACAGCAATGAAGGCGAGCTGCCTTGGGGAAAACGTTTGCCGTTACGGCCGTTCTTCGGGGTTATGGGCTGTGCGCCACCGGCGGATTGGGGGGCCATCAGCTCCATCCAACCACGCGCCCATGGCGGCAATATGGACAATAAGGAATTGATTCCAGGGGCGACCCTATATTTGCCGATCTTTGTCGATGGAGCGCTATTTTCGGCCGGTGACGGACATGCGTGTCAAGGCGATGGTGAAGTCTGTGTCACGGCCATTGAAACGGCCCTGCAGGGGGTTTTTAGGCTGACGGTGCGCGCTGATATGCAGCTATCGCTGCCGCAGGCCGAAGATGCCGAAAACCTAATAACCATGGCCTTTAACGAAGATTTGGACGTGGCTGCGAAAGATGCTTTGCGGCAGATGCTTGATGTCATCACGGCACGCAACAATTTGACTCGCGAACAGGCCTATTCGCTCTGCTCCCTCACCGCTGACTTGCGGATCACGCAAATCGTCAACGGCAACAAAGGTGTGCATGTGGTCTTGCCGAAATCTGCCCTATAGACGCCGCCAGACACGAAAAGAGCGCGGTCGATGCCGCGCTCTTTAACCGCCATCGGCAGATTTAACTGCCGGTTATTCGGCGTAATTAGGCTCTTTGCGATCTAAGATCCGCTTTAAGGCATCGAAATGCCAGGCAGCGTTTGGCCGGTCACCATAGCGCATGGATGATCCGCGATAGGATTCATAGGTTTTCTCGATGACGTTTTCCGGCAGATGGCGCAGCGGCTGACCTGTCCACATGGCATACAGTTGCACTTGCGCCACACGCTCAAGATAGTACAGCCGGTCATAGGCTTCGGCGATGGTGTTACCAACCGTCAAAGCACCATGATTGGCCATCAACAACACGGTTTTATCACCGCACGCTTTGGCCAAGCGGTCGCCTTCGGCAGGGTCAAGACCTGGGCCTTCGTAGCCCTCGTCATAGCCGGTCTTCATCATCGTTCCCAATTCGGTCTGGCCAATCGGCTTGATATGTTGATCTTCCAGCCGGGTCAGCGCACTGGCGAACGGCATATGGGTGTGAAAGACCGCTGCGGCGTGGTCCAAATCCCGATGCATAGGCGCATGAATGCAGTAGGCAGAGCGTTCAACAATGCCCTCACCACGCTTCACCTCGCCGTCATAGCCAACTTCCATAAAGCAGCTGGCGGTCACTTCCGACCAATGGGTGCCAAAGGGGATTTGATAATAGCGATCGGTTTCGCCGGGAACCCGCATGGTCAGATGGTTAAAAATACCTTCGTGCAAATTATGCATCACGGCGCAGCGATGCGCGGCCGCCAGATCAACACGTGCTTGCCACTGCACGTCCGAATAACCTTGCGCAGCTGATTTTGATTGAACGTAATTCATGAAACTCTCCCGTTAACGCAACTAGTACCGGTACAACTTGGGCATATAGTTGACCGAGCCGGCGCTGCGGTCAATGGCAGCGACGTAAATCCCGTCGGTGCAGCGCCGGTTAAACAAGCCGTCACTTGCCCACATGTGACGTCCGGCGGCGCTGCCGGCGGTCCTACATGGTTTTGCCGGCTGTCCAGCCGCCATCAATCACCAAATGCGTGCCGGTGCAAAAGCTTGCGTCCTCACTGGCAAGATAAAGCACGCCCTTGGCAATTTCCGGCGGGTATCCGGCCCGGCCCATGGCATGCAACCGTTTGATTTTTTCATGCATCTCAGGGTCTTGGAAATAGCGTTCGGTCAGCGGTGTGCGGATCACCCCAGGGCCAATCGCATTGACGCGAATATTATGCAGCGACAAATCCATTGCCAGTGCCTTCGTCATCCCGACCACGGCATGTTTTGAGCTGGCGTAAGCACAGCGGGCGTTAGCGGCGACAACCCCCAGGGTGGAGGCGGTGTTGACGATGGCACCGCCTTTGCCGGCGGCAATGAAATGCTTCGCAACACTTTGGGCGGTGGTGAAAACACCGGTCACATTAACATCAATGACTCGCCGAAATTCCTCGATTGACAGCTCTTGTGCCGGCACGATCTCACGGATCCCAGCGTTACAAAAGGCCACGTCCAAACTGCCCAAATCAGCTGCCGCAGCGGCCACAACTTCGACGGTACGGTCAACATCGGTCACATCCAATTGATAGGCTGTCGCCTTGCCGCCCTGGGCGCGAATTTCGGCAGCCAATCTTTCCGCCAACTCAAGATCAAGATCGGTGACCGCCAGTGAGGCACCCTCGGCCGCAAATTGAAAACATGTTTCCCGACCAATTCCACCCGTCGCGCCAGTGATGATAACGCCTTTATCCTCGAACCGCATAGCATTCCCTTTTTAAGCCATTGTTCATTGTCCGCCGCGCAGCTTCGCCCAGCAGCACTGAAATCACAAGCGCTTGTGATTCCAAGCATTAAAATGGCAAACTTGCAGATACCGGTAACCAAGGAAAAATTGCCCGTGTCCGATCGTCACCCCGATGTTCAAAACCTGATCGATGCCCACCGCTTAGTGAGCCAGGCATTGCCGGCAGAGCAATCAGTGAAAAGCTTTTTTGCGAAATGCCACGCCGCCTTAGAGGTGCCGGGAACGGCTCATCCGCCATCAACGGCAAAACCATTGGCCGTTTGCGGGCACCTTACCGAAGCATTGCGCCGGCAACCTGGCGATGACCCGCTGATGGCCAATCTGTGCGCTGCGTTTGAGCGAATTTCAGCGCACCTAACCTGGCGATTGCGGACCGGATTAGATGATCATAACACCACCTTTATGAACGGCCACGGCAACGCCGTGATCACCGGCATGAATGGTCTTGAGGGGCATCAACAGGCGCTATTTGGGGTCAGTCTTGTCGCCCCTGGTGTCACCTACCCCAATCACTGGCATCCGCCGGAAGAAGGCTATCTTGTGATTGGCGCCGGGGCCTGGCGACAAGAACAAGGTGATTGGCAACATCGCAATCGCGGCCAAACGATCCATAATCCGCCGCATATCGTGCATGCGATGCGGGCCACAGCATCAGCCCCTTTGCTGGCGCTGTGGATGCTCTGGCTGGAGGATTAACGCGCCGCCGCGATAGGTTCGCTGATTATTGCCATGGCATCGGTTTGCCTGACAGCCGCAAGGCGAGCAAAAAGATAAAGCCCCAAACGCCCAAGTTAACAACAAGCAACGCCATTGTTTGCAGCAGGCAACCTAACCGATGGCCCCGCCCGGCCCAGGGGGGTTTGTCACGGTCGTCATCAGCTGCCATGGCCGCGCACTCCTGTCGATAACGTGCAAACCATATCAGGGGATAAACAACGCTGTTATCTTATCGGCCAATAAGTGCTCTTTTAAGCCAATAAAAACAAGCTGATTGATCGCCTGCGGTGCAGGCCCGTGATAACGGTCCTGCTGAACCCGGTTGCCGACCATTTGCACGGCTTGCAGGCCGCCGTCAGAAGCCAAACAAAGACCTTTGGCCCGTAACACGCCCAGCGGCCGTGATTGCAGCAAGGCGGCCACGTCCGCGGCCCACAGTGTTGTTGGCACGCGAACAACCAAGCTGGCATAGAGTTGGTCATGACTAAAATTAACCGGCCCGGCAGGTGGCCAGGCGGCACTATGATCGAGGCCAAAAAGTGCCGGCGGCGGCGGTAAGCTTGCCACCGAGGTCGGGATCACCGCCGCGGACGCAGTCTGCGCCGACAGCCAGCTTAGCAACTGCGCTTTGCGGGCCGTGTCGATCAGATCGCATTTGCTTAATAAAACCAGATCAGCATCTGCCAGCTGACGTGTGATGGTATCGCCCATATAAACGTCGGCGGCCCGTTCCATGACGCTTTCAGCATCGGCCAAAACCACCACCCCTTCGGGCCGGTAATCCGGCAATAAGCTAACGGAAGCGGCAATCGCCGCCGGCAGTGCAACGCCGCTGGCTTCAATGATAATCCGTTGCGGCGGTGGTTGCATCTGCTGCAAATCCATCAACGCCGTCATCAAATCGCTGCCGAAGCTGCAACAAACACAGCCACCGGCAAGACTGATCAGATTGTCGTCGCGGGCAAGCATCAAGTCTTCATCAATGGCCAGTGACCCAAACTCGTTCACCAAAACAGCAAGGCGCAAGCCATCGGCGGTGCGCAGCAGGTGATTCACAAGCGTGGTTTTACCGGCACCTAAATAGCCGCCGATAACGGTCACTGGGATGATTTCTTTTGCCGCCCGCTCAGCCATGGTCACAGTGCTGCATGTCAAATCTCTGATTTACGCATTATTTTTCAATGCTTTACAGCAACGACCATCTATAAGTCACCATGTGATAAACATATGAGCAGACCCATGAAGATGTCAACAATCCTATGCTGGCGACTTGATGTATCCTTGTTGCTATATTCTGCCATCGAAGGCAACGTGTCCTGGTCCAGTGCTGACCGCGAAATTTGGCGCTTTCGACTCACCGATACGTGTAATGGCTGTCCTCACTTATGTGAAGATTCTTCAGGTCGGGGCCAGTACATCATTCGTCATCGAAATAGGCATTCCATTCATCACTGAAACCCAGTGCCTCAAGCACCTCTGCTCTGGTGCATTTCAGTTTCTTCGCAGTCTCACCAACATCTTTAGTTTCATCGTAAATGTCTTTCACCCTGCGAATTCATAAAAATCATTCGACAAGTCACTGTCAGACCCTCAAATGTAAGGGAAAGAGAGTTGTGATTTGCACCCATAGTTGACTGATGAGGATGAGTTTTCTGATGGGGATATTTGTGGGAACGGATTTATGTGGGTGATACTCACCAATCAGATTCTCAAAGCCGAAAATGCAACCGAGAGGCGGGCCAAGCCTTGTTTCGGGGCGGCCGCCGGCGTGCCCTAAATTCCGCCTCTTTCCAGAACATCCATCACGAAGCTGAACATTGCTGACCCGCAATTCAACCAAAATGACGCGGATCCGGCCTAGCGTTAGGCCCCCAATGAAACAAAAGTTTCAAAGTACGGTAATAAAATTCAATGGTGGTAATCATTAACGTTTTCCTTCTTTGGTTTGCAACCCTGAGGAGACATCCATGAACAATGTCAAAGTCGCATTGTGTTCTTTGTGCCTATTTCTAATGTCTGCGCTTCCCGCAAAAGCATTGGAACTGGAATTTTACTTTCCGGTCGCAGTAGGGGGTAGCGCTGCTAATACCATCGGAAAGTTTGCCGACGACTATTCAGCTCAAAACCCTGACGTTACCATCAAAGCCATTTTTGCCGGCTCTTATGGAGACACCACCACAAAATTCCTCACAGCATGTAAAGCTGGCAACGCCCCTGCCATGTCCGTGCTGCTGGCAATCGATATATTTTTCCTTGCCGATGAAGACTGTGTGCGGCCGTGGGATGATGTCCTTTCCGACGATGACATCAAAAACTGGGTTGGCGGTTTCTTTCCGGCGTTTATGAAGAACAGCCAGATTGACGGTATCACCTACGGAATTCCATTCCAAAGGTCGACACCAGTTCTTTACTATAACAAGGATGCCTTCAGAGCGGCCGGACTGGACCCTGAGAGCCCCCCCCAAGACCTGGGATGAACAGCTTGAAATCGCGAAGAAGCTGACCGTCAAAGACGCGTCCGGAACCGTGACGCAATACGGCATCCGGATACCTTCGGCAGGTTTCCCGTCCTGGCTTTTCAGTGGCATAGTTTATGGTAATGGCGGAAAGATCACCAATGGTTTGGGCACCGCTACGTTCATCGACAGCCCCGAGGTCATTGATGCTCTTGAAAAGCTTGTTGCGCTCAGCACAACTGAAGGCGTTATGCGGCCGGGCATCTTGGAATGGGGCGCGACCCCGCAGGCATTTTTCGAAGGCCAGACCGCAATGATGTGGACAACGACAGGCAACCTGACCAACGTGAGCAAAAATGCTCCGTTTGACTGGGGTGTGGCAATGTTGCCCGGTCTCAAGCAGAACGGTGCGCCTACTGGCGGCGGGAACTTCTTCCTGTCCAAGGATCTCTCAGGAGATGAACTTTCGGCAACGATTGACTTCGTCAAATGGATTTCGGCACCAGCCCAGTCTATCGCTTGGACAAAAGCTACCGGTTATGTATCTCCGCGTGCGGAAACATATGAAACCGCGGCCATGAAGGCGTTTTTGGCCGAATTCCCGTATCCGATCATTGCCAAAAACCAGCTGCAATATGCTGGCCCGGAATTTTCGACATACGAGAATCCGAAAACGGTCGGCATTTTCAACAGAGCCATCGAGGCGGTAATGCTTGGCGAAAAACAGCCAGCACCGGCCATGAAAGAGGCTCAGGCGGCGATCGAAGAGATTCTCAAGGACTATCGTTGAACGCGCCTGAATCGCTGATCAAAACCAATGAAGCAAACGGTGTCGTTGGCACCGTTTGCTTCCCCATTTGCCGGGCACGTTGAAATGAGTAAGTTTCGAAAATTCCTGCCACCGTTTTTACTGCTGTCACCCAGCATTGTGCTGCTGCTAACGTTCGTCCACATTCCTGCCATTCACACAATCTATTTAAGCTTTTTTTCGACTCCAAAAGGGAGGCGACCAAGCAAATTCAAGGGACTGGAGAACTATCAGGACATGATTGCCGATCCAGTGTTCTGGAAGGTTTTGGGAAACAACGTTATTTACGCAATCACAACGATACCCGCGTCGATAATTATCGCGTTGATCATGGCGCAATTGGTCAACAGCGCTCTTCCCGGACGACCTTTTCTAAGGTTCTCCTTTTTCCTGCCAGTTGTATTGCCACTTATTGCGGTTGGAAATATCTGGCTGTTCTTCTATTTGCCGGGCTTTGGCCTTATCGACCAGATCGGGTCCCTATTCGGATTACCGAATACAAACATACTGGGCAGTTCGGAGACGGTCTTATGGGGAATCGTTGGTGTCAGTATTTGGAAGGAATCAGGTTTTTACATGATTTTTTTCCTGGCAGCGCTGCAGGGAATTCCAAGAGATCTCAAAGAAGCCGCATACATTGAAGGCGCAAGCAACTGGCAAATATTTCGCAGGATCACACTGCCATTAATCACACCTACAATTCTGTTTATTTCGGTTATAGCGACAATCAACGCATTTATCAGGATCGAGCACCTCTTTTCCATGACACAAGGGGGGCCGAACTATAACAGCGCCCTGCTACTTTATTATCTGTACGAAAATGCCTTCGTGTTCTGGGATACGGCCTATGCGATCGCTCAATCAGTCTTTTTGATCGTATTGCTGTCAATAATCGGGATTGGCCAGATTTTCTTGATGGATAGGCGAGTTCATTACCAATGACAGGCAATCTAAAAAACGTGAATGTTATTGGGGCGTGGCTGCTGGGCTTTCTGTGGCTTTTGCCGCTTTTGTACGCCATCTGGGCAGCCATACATCCCATAGAATATCAGGTTCGTTTTGATATTTTTGCGCCGCTGACGTTTTTCAATTTCAAGAATGCCTGGGCGCAGGCTCCTTTCGCACAATATATGCTGAATACTTTGATCTACGTAACCTTGACCACCAGTTCCCAGTTTGTGGTCTGTGCTCTTGCCGCGTTCGCGTTCGCACGATTTGAATTTCCACTGAAAAACGTGCTTTTCGGTTTGGTACTGATCCAGCTTTTAATTCATCCTGAAGTCGTTCTCATCGAAAATTACAAGACCATCCGATTTCTTGGATTGATGGATACCATCCCGGCGATCAGCCTTCCATATATTGCGTCTGCCTTTGGTATTTTTGTCTTGCGACAGACATTCAAAACAGTCCCTAAAGCACTTGATGACGCCGCACTAATTGATGGCGCAAACACTCTGCAAATATTGCGACATGTTTATATTCCTCTGTCTTTACCAACGTTTGTGGCTTACGGATTGGTCTCTATTTCCTATCATTGGAACAATTACCTGTGGCCATTGATCGTCACGAACTCGGATGAATCCAGAGTTTTGAATGTTGGTTTGGCTGTATTCTCAATGGAGGAAGCCGGCGTTGAATGGGCAACGATAAGTGCCGCGACCCTCATGGTGACGGCGCCGTTGATCACCGCCTTTCTGATATTCCAAAGGCAGTTCATCGAGAGCTTTTCAACGACCGGGATCAAGTGAAAAAGATCGGTTTTAACAACTTTCCGATTAAAATCTACACGCCCCATCAACAACCGGATTGTTAAAATGTCAGCAATTTCGATCAAAAAATTGAATAAATTCTATGACAGTAATCATGTCATCAGAGACGCATCCATCGAAATCGAGAGTAATTCATTTACCGTGCTGGTTGGTCCAAGCGGCTGCGGAAAGTCAACAATTCTCAGAATGATTGCGGGGCTGGAGGACGTGGATTCCGGCACCATCTCGATTGATGGAAATGTCGTTAATAGCCTTCACCCGAAGGAACGCGGCATTGCGATGGTATTTCAATCATATGCGCTTTACCCTCACATGACCGTTTTCGACAACATCGGGTTTGGCCTGCGGCTGGAGGGGCAGCGCAAACATGAAATAGAGGCTGGTGTAAGCGAGGCCGCAAGAATTTTAAAGATAGAGGATTTGCTTGATCGGAAACCAAGACAATTGTCTGGCGGTCAACGACAAAGGGTTGCGATTGGCAGGGCCATTACCAGAAAACCAAAGGTGTTCCTGTTTGATGAGCCGCTTTCAAACCTTGACGCCGCTCTTCGCGTTCAGATGAGGGTTGAACTTGCAAAGTTACATGACCAGCTAGACGCCACCATGCTATATGTAACGCATGATCAGACAGAGGCCATGACTATGGCCGACAAGATCATCGTGCTGGACAAGGGTGAGGTTTCACAAGCCGGTGCGCCCCTCGAGCTTTACAATTCCCCAAAAAATTCCTTTGTTGCAAGCTTCATTGGCTCCCCAACGATGAATTTTTTGAAGGCCCGGGCAGTAGCAGTCACGAAAGGTTCCGTGACGATTAAGTTGCTGGATGATTTGGAACTGAAAATAGCCAATGGCGACACGGCAGTATCGGTTGATGATGAATTGACACTGGGCGTCAGGCCCGAAAATCTCTCGCTTGTCCAAGCGCCAAAGGCGCATTGCACGGGCAAGGTCAGCGTGGTGGAACAACTTGGATCACAGACTTTTCTTTATCTGGAAACGGCAGACGGGCCGTTGATCTTGGAGGCTGACGGTTCGACCAAAATAAAAGTTGGTGACCTAGCTCCAATATCCTTTGATGTAAAACGATGTCATTTGTTCAATAAACATCATCAAAAGATATAGCAGTAGGCTAAGCTTAAATCTCTGCGGCGGCAAAAACGCGGCCATCTTGGACCACACCCCAAATGCCAACATCCTTGAGTGCCGCAACCGGAACAGTCCGAGGGTCATCTTCTAACACCGCGAAATCAGCGCGCTTACCAACCTCAATTGAGCCAATTTCATGATCAAGCTTCAAGGTATAGGCGGCACCGATTGTGATTGCGTATAAGGCATCATCGAGCTTGATTCGTTCTTCACCACCTTGCAAATGATTGCTCGCCGTCAAGCGGTTGACGGCACACCAAGCCGTGAACAAAGGCCCAAGCGGCGTCACCGGCGCATCTGAATGGATCGCCATGGGGACGCCGATATCAAGGGCGGTCTGACAGGCATTCATGCGTTCCGCGCGGTCTGGTCCAACCGTATAGCCGCGATGTTGATCGCCCCAATAATAATGGTGATTGGCAAAAAGATTCACGCACATGCCAACAGCTTTCATGCGCCGAAACTGCGCCCGGTCGGCTAACTGGCAATGTTGTAAGGTAAACCGATGATCAGGTGACGGCGATTTGCGAAGGGCCGCATCCATCGTATCAAGGACCAACTCGGTTGCTTGGTCGCCATTTGTATGGGTGTGAATTTGCACCCCGGCCGCAAGCGCTAGCTTGATTGTTTCGGCCAATTCTTCAGGTGTGACATACCACAGCCCATTCGGCGCCCCATTGAAATAACCGGGCCAACGTAGACGCGCCGAGAACCCCTGGATTGAGCCATCGACAACGATTTTTATCCGCCCCAAACGCAGCCGGTCGCTGGAGCGTTCCCGCAACTGTAAAGCGCGTGCAACAATGTCCTTGGGAGAAATACCAAATAGCCGCCGCAGCGGCACGATGCGGGTTGGATAGGACGGCTCGCCGGTGACGCGGCTCATCATCTCAACAGCGTCATCAGGCAACATGCTGGCCAAATCTGTTGCCGTTGTCACCCCTTGGCGAACACATAGCCGGGCGAACTGCCGCAAGCCTTCTTCATCGGCCGCCAATTCATCACGATCAAAACCCACAAAGGGTGCGACCAGCGCCATCGCTTCCGGACCGCGCAGCTCGCCTGTCGGCAAGCCGTCTGCGGCCAGCGGAATGCCTGGATGATTAACCCCTTGGCGCAGCAAACCTGCGGCTTCAAGTGCTTTACTGTTGACGTTCATGATATGACCGCTGGCGTGCAAAACCCCCACCGGCCGTGTATCTGAAACGCGATCCAGATCACCTCGGTCACAGGTCACATTGTCATAATAGATTGGATCTAAGGACCAGGCGGTCAGGGGTTTGCTTGGATCGTCCAATGCCTGTGCGGCATCGCGAAGGCGGTTGATCGCATCATCAAGTGTTTTCGCGCCGGGCCAAATTTTACCGTCAGGGTCCTGGCGATCAAAATAGCCACAATAGGTATAGCGCCAAAACGTCCCTTCCATGGCATGGCTATGACCTTCCACGAAACCAGGCATCAAAACCTTATCTTGAAACCGATCATCCAGGCGATAAGGCCCCCAGGCTTGCAGCTCATCTAATCGACCAACCCCAAGAACCCGGCCGTCCCGCACCGCCACATGGCTGGCGCTGGGCCGGCTTGGATTCATGGTGATGATCTCACGCGCCGCGAAAATTACCGTTTCGGTCATAAGCTTTCCATTCCTTTTTATGGCCGTCCGACCCGACAGCAAGCACTTGCCGACACAGGGCAACAAGCTTAGCCAAGCGGTGACACCGCGTCATCACTGACCAAGTGACACGCAACCTGCTGGCCGCTTGCCAAGCGCCGCAACGCCGGTGGTTGGCTGTGACAACGCGCCTCGGCAACCGGGCAGCGGGCAACAAACCGGCAACCACTTGGCGGATTGGCAGGATCCGGTGGATCACCCTGCAGCAAAATTCGTTGGCTTTTACCGCGCATCGCCGGGTCGACACGCGGCACGGCGGATAACAGCGCCCGAGTATAGGGATGCAACGGATTTTTGAATAAGCTGATACGGTCAGCGAATTCAACAATTTGCCCCAGATACATGACCGCGATCTGGTCACACATGTGCTGCACAACACCAAGGTCATGACTGATAAACAGATAGGTCAAACCGCGCTGCCGTTGGAGCTCACGGAGCAGGTTCAAAACCTGTGCCTGAACCGCCACATCAAGCGCCGAAACCGGTTCATCACAGATGATAAGCTGCGGTTTTGGGGCCATTGCCCTGGCAATGCCAAGGCGCTGACGTTGACCGCCGGAAAACTGATGGGGAAATAGGCGCTGCTGCTCTGGTCGCAAGCCAACGGCCTGAAACAGCTCATCGACAATCGCTTGCTTGGCGTCAGCTGCCATCGCGGCCAGCGGTTCAGCCACAATATCCGCTGCCCGCAGACGCGGATTTAAACTGGAATATGGGTCTTGAAAAATGAACTGAAAGCGCCGCCGCGCTTGCCGTAAATCATCGCCCGCAAGATCAAGCAGATCAAGTTCTTGCAGCTGCACCTGGCCCGCATAGGCCTTGATCAGCCGCGCAATTGCCAATGCGGTGGTGGTCTTGCCTGAGCCAGATTCCCCAACAATCGCCAGGGCCTGACCTTGCGTCACAGAAAACGACACACCGTCGACCGCATACAAATAGCGTTTTGGCGCAAAGATCGAGCTACTTTTGAGCGGAAAGCGAACTTTTAAGTCTTTCACTGTTAGCAGGTTTGCCGCCGGTTGATCGCTCATGACGCCACCTCCGCCTGCCAGCAAGCTACCCGATGACCACTGCCAAAGTCGTTACTGACCGGTCGTTCCGCCGCGCAGCGGGCAACAACTTGCCGACAACGGGCGGCAAACAGGCATTGATCAGCACCAAAATCTCGCAGCGCCGGCACAATTCCGGAAATTTCGACCAATGGCGCACGCTCGGCACTTGGATCATCGGTCACATGCGGCACACAGGAAATCAGCCCTTGGGTATAGGGATGGCGCGGGTTGGCGATGACATCATCAACCGTTCCCTCCTCAACCTTGCGGCCAGCGTACATTACCATCATCCGCTCGGCCAACTCGCAGACCGCGCCCATATCATGGGTAATCAAGACAATCGCGGTGCCTGTTTCCCGCTGCAAAACCCGCAGCAAATCAAAGATTTGTGCCTGTACGGTGACATCCAGCGCGGTGGTCGGCTCATCAGCGATTAAAATCTTCGGCTTACACGCCAACGCCATGGCAATCATCACCCGTTGGCGCTGACCACCCGACATTTGATGCGGATAGGTTGACACCCGCGCTGCGGCATCTGGAATACCAACCGCATGCAGCAGTTCAACCGCATGCTGCCGGGCTTGCTTATGGTTTAAGCCTTGATGGCGGCGCAGCACCTCGGCAATTTGCTCACCGACCGAGTAAACAGGGTTAAGCGAGGTCATTGGTTCTTGAAAGATCATTGAGATGTCATTGCCGCGAATATCGCGCAGCCGATCCTCACCGACGGCCACAAGATCCTCACTCCCGAAGCGAATTTCGCCACCGGCGATCCGCCCGATGGGATGTGGGACCAAGCCCATCACCGCCAGTGCGGTCATTGACTTGCCGCAACCTGACTCGCCCACCAGCGCCAATGTCTCACCCGCGCCAACCTCGAAGGAAAGGCCGTCAATCACCGGCGAAATACCGTCTCGGGTGGCCAACTCAACCGTTAAATCACGGACCTCAAGGATCGTTTGCGTAGCCATTACCGTTGCCTCAGCTTCGGATTAAGGGCGTCATTCAAACCATCGCCAACCAGTGAAATCGCCAGCACGGTGACAAAAATAGCAACCCCAGGAATTGTCACCGTATAGCTTGCGTCCAGAATATATGGCCGGTTAGAACCAATGATCTGTCCCCAGCTGACAACATTCGGGTCCGATAGGCCAAGAAAGCTCAGCCCTGCTTCAAACAGAATCGCCGAGCCGACCATCAGCGCCGCCTGCACAATGATCGGCGGAAATGCATTCGGCAGAATAACCGCCACCATCAGTTTAAAGTTGCCGGCCCCGCTGGCCCGTGACGCCATCACATATTCCAGCTCGCGGATACGCAAGAATTCCGCGCGGGTGATCCGCGCAACGGCGGTCCAGCTGACAACCCCAATCGCAATCGTGACAACCTCAAGCGAGGCACCAAACAAGGCGACGATAACCATCGAGAACAACAAGGTCGGCAGAACCTGAAAAAACTCCGTGAAGCGCATTAAAACTTCTTCAACCCAGCCCCGGTAATAGCCCGCCAAAGCGCCAATGGTGATGCCGATACAAACACTCATCAAGGCCGCCGCAAGGCCAATCGCCAGCGAAACCCTGGCGCCATAGAGCAAGCCTGCCATGATATCTCGGCCCAAGTAATCGGTGCCAAGCAAAAACCCTTCTTCGCCCGGTGGTGAAAACGGCGCCCAGACCATTTCAAAGGGATCGATCTGATACATTGCCGGTCCAAAAATCGCCGCCAAGACAATCAGCAGCAAGACCACAAGGGCAACCACGGCGGCGTGGCTTTTAACAAACATACCGGCGACTTCGGCAATCGGCCCCCGCGCGGCTTCAACAGGCTTTTCGTCAATAACAACTTTTTCCATCAGGAATCACTGCTGCGAATTCGCGGATCGATCATCCGCAAAACCAAATCAGTGAGCAAATTTGCCACCACCACAACCAGCGCCGAGAAAAACAAAATGCCTAAAATTGTTGGCGTATCCCGGGCAATAATCGACTGTAAGGCCAAGGTCCCGAGGCCTGGCCAGGAAAACACCGTTTCCACCAACACAGCGCCTGAGACAACCGCCGAAAACTGCAGCCCGGCAAGGGTAACAACAGGGTTTAAGGCATTTTTTAAAGCATGTTTGACAACCACTTCCCGGGTTGACAGGCCTTTGGCACGGGCGGTCCGAATATAGTCTGAGCCAAGAACCTCTAACATGCTGGCCCGGCAAAGACGGCTATACAGCGCTAAGAACACCGACGCCAGGGTAATCACCGGCAGAACTAAATGGCGGCCGACATCAAGCATCCGTTCAAACCAATTGCCATCAATGGTGACGTCCTGCATGCCGGCGACAGGGAAAATAGGCACCCAAAGTGAAAATGTTATCAACAACATGATCCCGGTCCAAAAGACAGGTGCCGAAAACCCAAATAAGGCGATCAGGGTGACCACATGACTGGCCATGCCATTCGGTTGGCGGGCAGCAATAACTCCCAGCAGGACGCCAACGGAAATGGCCAAGATTTGCGCCGCAACCACCAATAACAAGGTTGCCGGGACGCGTTCCAAAAGCAGCGTGACAACTGGCATATTAAAATAAAAGGAATACCCGAGATCGAAGTGCAAAACCCCGCCGAGGTATTTTATAAGCTGCTCCCAAACCGGCAAATCAAGCCCGTAGGAGCGGCGAATTTCAGCCATGACTTCGGCATCGGCACCGCCCATATCGCCGGCAATGGTATCGGCGATATCGCCTGGTGCCAAATGCATCAACGCAAAATTTAACACCAAAACAGCGAACAATAAGATCGCTGCATAGCCGACCCGCTGCACTGTAATCCAGAGGCAATTCATTGTTCAGCTGCCGTCAATCTTGAAACCAATGCAAGCATGACTTGGGCTTCCGCATATCACTGCGGACGCCCTGTTATGTTATTTCAAGTAAACCCGATCAAGCGGCGACACGGTGGCCCAAATGCCCCGTGGCGCATTGCCAAGCTTGTTAGAATGCACGGTGTGATACGGCAAGGTATAAGTCCAGTAAACCGGCAGTTCTTTGGCCACCAATTGCTGGAATTCCGCATACAACGCTTTCCGTTTGGCCGGATCGCTCTCCCGCCCTGCTTTATCAAGAATCGCATCAACATCTTTGTTTTCATATTGCTGCGTGTTTGACCAGATGACGCCTTTTTTGATGTTCGACGACAGATAGGTCCGATGCACCCCAATCACCGGGTCACCCCAGTTGAAGACAACGTCCCATGTCATGTCAAAATCATGGCTAGAGATGCGTTTTGCCCAGGTTGGGAAGTCAGCTGAGGAACGCACCGCCAGATCGATGCCAATCTTTTTCAGCTGTGGCTTCAGGTATTCCGCCGGTGCTTTGATACTGGCCCAACCGAAATCAACGGTCAGCTTGAAGCGCATGCCGTCATTGCCGCGCTTGTAGCCGGCATCATCAAGGATCTTATTGGCCTTATCAATGTCAACGTTATAGGCCGGGACGCTTGGATCGTAGAACGGGCTATCCGGATGGATGCCTGTTAACGCCGGTTGCGAGGTGTTTAAAAACAACGCCTTGACGATGAAATTCCGGTCGACCGCATAGGCGATCGCTTGGCGCACACGGACATTGCTGGTGGGGCCACGTTTGGTATTAAACGCAAGCCACGCAAGCGGCCCAATTGCACCATAGCCATCCGGCGTTGCCGTGATGCCGGCGTTTTTCTTCAAGCGCGCCAAATCACGTGGGTTTTGCTCAAAAGCGCTCAGATGAACTTCGCCGTTTTCCAGGGCAATGGTCCGCGCCGAGCCGTCTTTGATGATGCGCATAACGACCTTGTCGATATACGGCCGGTCTTTAATGAAGAAGTTTTCGTTGCGCTCTAAAATGATGTGCTGATCACGCTTAAATTCGACCAACTTAAAAGGCCCCGAGCCGACCACATTCTCTGAATTTTGAGGATGTTTCTTCGGATCCTGGCCATCGCCGTAAACATGTTCCGGAATGATCGGCAGCAATTGCGACGACATCGCCAGTAACAATGCCGGATGCGGCTGCGACAACTTCAAAACCGCCACACTCGGATCCGAGGTATCAACGCTTTCCACCGGTGCAAACATGGTTTTGAATGGATGGTTCTTTTTGACGGTGTCGATCGAGAAGGCCACATCCTTTGAGGTAATCGGTTTACCATCATGGAAGGTTGCGCCTTTGACTAAGTTCAATGTCACCGTTAGGCCGTCGTCGGACACCTTCCAGCTTTCCGCCAGATAAGGTTGTGGGTCCCAATTTTCATCGTAGCGCAGCGGTGCCGCAAACAATTGTGTGCCTGGCTGACCGGTCGCAATACCTGATTGAACGGCGGGGTTAAGGTGCCGGGGTGTTCCTTGGATGGCCCAAATTAAGGTGCCGCCTTTTTTCGGGCTATCTGCGGCCGCCAGAGGCGCAAGCGCAGCCACAGCAAGCATCCCTGCCACGACCGAAAAGCCCAACCGCTTCAAAGAAAATTCCATCATGTCGATCTCCTCGCATCAAAGTTTTGGGCCCATACGCCCGCATTTGACGTGCCATCCCTGACGGCACCGACAGACCCTAAC
>QCEM01000044.1 GCA_003280605.1 SAR116 cluster bacterium AG-355-O21
TTTGAAGAAATATGATGTCTGGCCATAGCCGGCGGCCTCGGGAATATGCAAGGTGCGGCCGTCGGGGTGACGTTCCACTGTCGGCATGACCGACACCACAGGGGTGCGATGCGCGGCGGCAATGGCCTCGGCGACGGTTTTGCAGCGGCCAAGTTTTTCTAAATTAAGGCGTGTCGGAAAGACAATGGTGCGGCTTCCTGCGGCCTCATCGGCCAAAGCTTGCGCCGGTGTGATCCAAACCGATTCGACAGATTCTTGGCCGTCATGGCGCAGTCCGGCATCTTTCGGCACCGCTGCTAGGAAAAAATAGGTATCAAACCGCTTCGGCATTCGAACCGGCGTTAACCAATGCGCAAACGGGGCTAAGCAATCAATTGCCAGGCGTACGTCTTCAGCCTGACAAAATGCTAGCATATCGATCTCGCCCGCCTCTAAGGCGGTGCGGTATTTTTCCCCAAGGGCGGCGGCGCGCGCCGGCTCGATCAGCGCTGCGCTGCCGGCCGGTCGCGCCAAGAGCGCACATGCTTCTTCAAATGCTTCACGGATGCCGGCGATGCGGACCGTTAAGGCGGTATCATCCAAGCCTTCAGCGCCATCACAATAGGCGCGTAACTGCGGTGCGCTGTCGCCGGGGTCGGTGGTGCCGCCAGGAAAAACCAGCGCACCTGCCGCAAAATCAATTTGGTGATTGCGCACCACCATAAAAACTTCAATGCCGTCGGCGCTATCACGCAAAAGCAGGATCGTTGCTGCTGGCCGCAACGGCACAGGTGCTTGCTCAGTCATCGTATCAGGCCTTTAGGTGTTAAGAATTTTAAGAGGACGATTTACGGAAGCTAATTTTACTTTCCTGGCGGCGTAACAAGCGACCAATATTACTGTGATGCCGCAGCAGGATAAGGCCGGCAATCAGGCTGATTGTGATGGTTAGGTGTCGGCCCTCAATGAGATAGCTGACGACGGGGGCGGCGGCGGCGGCGGCAAGCGCTGCCAGGGAGGAATAGCGAAACAAAACAGCGACTAGCAACCAAACCGCCGCCAGCAGGCCGGCGACCAAAGGGCTAAAGGCGAGAATGATTCCCAAGGCTGTTGCAACACCTTTGCCGCCCTTGAATTTCAGCCATAGGGGGAAGCAATGCCCAAGGATTGCGCCATAGGCCGCCATGATCGCCATATCAACGCCGTAAAGCTGCTCGGCGACCAAAACCGGCACCGCGCCTTTCAGCGCATCGAGAACAAGGGTTACCGCCGCAAGCTTTTTACTGCCTGTTCGCAGCACATTGGTGGCCCCGATACTGCCGCTGCCAATCTGCCGAATGTCGCCGCGGCCGGCAAATTTCGTCAGCAGCAAGCCGACCGGAATGGAGCCCAGGAAATAGCCAATCACCGTTGCCGCGTAAAATGGCCATGTATAGTCGATACCACCGAGGAAATTTGGCATGCGCTAAGCCTCCGCTAGGCGCGCATCGGCAAGACGATCATAGACCAGCACACCGGCGCGCACGGTGCGCAGAACACGGCCCTCAATGGGACGGCCGTTAAAGGGGCTATTTTTGGATTTGCTGCGAAAATTAGCAACGTCGATGCGGCCGGCATGGTTCAGGTTGACGAGCGTCAGGTCAGCATCGTCACCGACCTTTAAGCGGCCTGCTGAAAGCCCTAAAATTTTCGCCGGACCTGCCGTCAGGGCAGCAATCGCCGTTGCCAAGGACACATCACCCCTGTGGACCAACTCTAAGGTCAGCGGCAGCAATGTTTCCAAGCCAACAACGCCGGTTTCCGCCTGCGCAAAAGGCAGCCGTTTAGAATCTTGTGAATGTGGCGCGTGGTCACTGGCGATGGCGTCAATGGTGCCGTCGGACAAACCGTCGATCACGGCCAACCGATCCGCTTCAGCACGCAATGGCGGTGAGACTTTTGCAAAGGTTCGATAGTCCGTTACCGCGCCGTCATTAAGGGCGAAATAATGCGGTGCGGTATCACAGGTCACGGCCAAGCCGTTGGCTTTGGCCCGGCGGATCGCCGCAATCCCTTCCGCCGTCGAAATATTGGCGACGTGATAGCGGCCATTGGTGATTTCAACCAGATGCAGGTCGCGCTCAATGATCATCACCTCAGCTTTTGCAGGGATGCCGGCAAGGCCGAGGCGGGTTGCAACTTCGCCTTCATTCATCACCCCGTCATGGGCCAAAGTTGGTTCTTCGGGATGTTGAATGATGGGCCGTTTGAACAAGGACGCATAGGACAAGGCGCGCCGTAAAACCAGAGGATTGGCAAGAGTTCGGTTGCCATCGGTAAAGCCGACGGCACCATTTTCAGCCAGCAAGCCATATTCCGTTAATTCACGCCCGTGCAAGCCTTTGGTCGCTGCCGCATAGGCGTGGATATTCACCAAGCCAACCGATTGCGCACGCCGTTGAATGAATTGCAGCAATGAGACATCGTCGATCACAGGGTCGGTATTGGGCATGCAGGCGAGGCTGGTAACACCACCGGCAATGGCTGATCGGCTCAGTGATTTAAGCGTTTCCATATGCTCGTCGCCAGGCTCCCGCGAATAGACACGCATGTCGACCAGACCGGGGATTAACAACTGTCCCTGGCAGTCGACGGCGGCAATATCCTGCTGGATGGGGTCAACAACCACGTCACGGCCGATGGCGGCAATTTTCCCGGCCTCATCGACCAGCACGCTGCCTGTCTCATCGACGCCATTGGCCGGATCAAGCAGGCGGGCGTTGCGAAACACCTGTGGCCGCTGGGACGTCCCGCCGGTCATCGGTTTAAGCCCCAGGGTGCGGTCTGGTTGCGGACCAAGAGGTCCAGGCAGGCCATGCGCACGGCGACACCCATTTCGACCTGCTCATGAATTGCCGAGCGATCAATATCGTCAGCAACTTCGCTATCAATCTCAACGCCGCGGTTCATCGGCCCTGGGTGCATAATCAAGGCATCTGGTTTGGCGGCCGCAAGCTTGTCGTAGTCGAGCCCGTGGAAATAGAAATACTCGCGCATCGACGGCACGAAACTGCCCTGCATGCGCTCGGTTTGCAGGCGCAGCATCATCACGATATCGCAATCGGTCAGGCCATCACGCAAATCATGGTGTACCTCCACACCTAGCCGCTCAACATAGGTCGGCAGCAAGGTTGGCGGCGCCACCACCCGAACCCGTGCGCCCATGGTGTTCAGTAGGTAGATATTTGACCGCGCCACGCGGCTATGGGTGACATCGCCGCAGATGGCCACGTTCAAACCTTCCAGGTGGCCCTTGCGGCGGCGGATCGTCAGAGCGTCAAGCAGCGCTTGGGTGGGATGTTCATGGCTGCCGTCACCGGCGTTGATGACAGCGCAATTGACCTTTTCCGCCAGCAGTTGGACGGCCCCGGAATCCCCATGCCTGACCACCAAAACATCTGGATGCATCGCATTTAGCGTCATTGCCGTATCGATCAGAGTTTCGCCTTTTTTGATCGAGCTGGTCGACACCGACATATTGATCACATCGCCGCCGAGGCGTTTACCGGCCAACTCGAAAGAGGTACGGGTCCGCGTTGAATTTTCAAAAAATAAGTTAATCAGTGTCCGGCCACGCAGAACCCCGGCCTTTTTATCAACCTGCCGGTTCTGCTCCACGTACTGATCCGAAAGATCAAGAATCTGCGAGACATCGCTGCGCGATAGTCCCTCAGTTCCCAGCAAATGGCGATGGCCAAAGTTGGATTCACTTGCCGAAGGCGATGTCGCGTCTGGTTCCATAAGGCCGGGAGTATAAGCCCGCCTGATAGGCTGCTGCAAGGTGCCATTACAGGTCTGATTTGAGGCTCTAAAAATAGGCGGAAATCAAGGTTTTCGAGAACCGAGTTCTGCTTCTTTGCGGTGCTTGCCGGCACGGTTGGTTGGCGAATGGCGCGAATCGCCCCAAGGCGTTAAATGGCGCCGGCGTCACGCAGGGCGGCGATCTCGGCCGGATCACAGCCTAATTCGGTTAAAATTTCGTCAGTATGCTGGCCCAAGGTCGCTGCCGGCCGCCGATAGCTGGCAGGGGTTGCCGACAGTTTAACCGGGTAGGCGGTGGAGCGTGCCGGCGCGGCGGCCCGGCCGTCAGCATGCAGCATTTCAACGATCATCTCGCGGGCTTGTACATGTGGGTCCTGAAAAGCCTGATCAATGGTGTTTACAGGACCACAGGAAACGCCTGCCGTTTCAAGTGCCGCCACCCAATCCGCCGTATCCCGGCCGACCATCACGTCAGCGACCATGGGCACCAGAATATCGCGGTTGCTAACCCGTGCCCGGGTACTGGCAAAACGCTCGTCATCGGCCCATTCCGGTTTGCCGGCGCTTTCACAGAACTTGCGGAATTGATAATCGGTTGTGACGCCAAGAATGACGTGGCCGTCACGGCTCTCAAACACCTGATAGGGCACAACCGATGGATGAGCCGTACCGTTGCGGCGCGCGACTTGCCCGGCGTTCAGGTAATTGGAGCTGAAGTTAATCATCCCCCAGAGCTGACAATCCAGTAGGCCAACGTCAATCCATTGCCCTTTGCCGGTGCGGTTGCGGTTATGAACAGCCGCCAAAATGGCGATCGCGGCATGCAGTCCGGCTTGGATATCACCAACCGCAACACCAACCTTCATGGGCAAACCATCAGGTTCGCCGGTAACACTCATCAGACCTGAGGCACCCTGTGCTAAAATATCATAACCAGGTCGCTTTGCATAAGGCCCAGTCTGGCCAAAACCTGTTATAGAACAATATATTAAAGAAGTTATTTCATCCTTTACCTGATCATAGGACAGGCCGTATCGGTGGAGATCACCAACCTTTAAATTCTCAATGAAAATATCAGCCCAGCCCATCAACCGCTTCACCAGGGCCTGCCCCTCGGGCTGGCGGATATCAACTGTGATGGAGCGTTTATTGCGGTTGGTGACTTGAATATAGGCACTTTCGCCGACCAAATCCTCGCCCTCTTGGTCTTTGAAATAGGGCGGCCATTGGCGGGTATCGTCACCGCTTGCCGGGCGTTCAATTTTGATCACATCCGCCCCCAGGTCGCCGAGACATTGAGCGGTCAGGGGGCCGGCGACAACCCGGGTAAAGTCAATCACGCGGAGGCCGGCAAGCGGGCCAATGGAGGAGCCTTGGGTCATATTATTCTCCGCTGGTTATAAGGCGGTTGGATGGTCCAGAAACAATGGACTAAGCGACTTGTCATGGTCAAGCGCCGTGGGCGTCTAAAAAGCCTTGCAGGATGTATGTTGCCGCCAGGGTGTCTTTGCGGGCCTTGCGGCGTTGGCGGGTCATGTTGGCGGCCAGCATGGCCCGTTCAACGGCCTGGGTTGACAGGCGTTCGTCCCAAAAACTAACAGCCAGCGCCCGGCGGGTTAAAAATTCCGCCACCCAATCGCGGGTTGCTTGGGTGCGGCGGTTTTCGCTGCCGTCAAGGTCCAGGGGCAGGCCGACAATTAAGCCGGCAACCTGTCGATCATCGATAATCGACAACAGCTCAATGGCAGTTGCCGAGAATTTCCGGCGGGCCAAGGTGCCGATCGCGCTGGCCACCCGCCAACCGCCGTCACTGACTGCCAATCCAATGGTTTTTTCGCCCAGGTCGAGGGCGATTACACGGCTATTATCGGGCAGCGATTGGCGTAGGTCGCTGGGCTTGAAGATGGCCATGGCCGGTGATACCTTTCGCCTCTATTCGGGCCAAATGATGGGCGCGAATTTGTTCACTCATGCAATGGAAGCCTTACCCCATGTCGTTAGACAAGGCCACCGTCAGCCATATTGCCAAATTGGCTCGGATCAAACTTGCCGATGATCGTCAAGACGTGCTCGCCGATGAACTCAACTCGATCTTAGGTTGGGTCGAGCAATTGAGCGCCGTCGATACCGGCGACACGCCGCCGCTGGCAAACGTGACCGGCCATGATTTGCCAGAACGTGAAGATGTGGTCAATGACGGCGACATTGCCGCGCGTGTGCTGGCCAATGCGCCCGACCCAATCGATGCCTTTTTTGCCGTTCCCAAGGTGATTGAGTGATGGACAAGTTAACCGATTTAAGCCTGACAGCGGCGCGCCGGCATCTTGCTGCCGGCGATTTCACGGCAGTTGAACTGACCGAGGCACATTTGGCGGCGATTCAGGAGACCGCCGGCTTGAATGCCTATATCACCGTCACCGCTGACGCCGCCCTGGCGATGGCTGCGGCAGCTGATCAACGCGAGGCGGCAGGCAATGCGCCGGCGATGAACGGCTTGCCGATTGGCGTCAAAGACCTGTTTTGCACAAATGGTGTCGCCACCACTGCTGCAAGTCATATTCTCGACGGTTTTGTGCCGACCTATGAAAGCACGGTGTCGCAGCAATTATGGGACCATGGTGCGGTGATGTTGGGTAAAACCAACCTTGATGAATTCGCCATGGGGTCATCAAATTTAAGCAGTTATTACGGCGCCGTTGAAAACCCCTGGCGGCGGACCGATAAGCCTGAGGAGAAACTTGTTCCCGGCGGCTCGTCGGGCGGCTCTGCTGCGGCCGTGGCTGCAGGTTCGGCGATGGCCTCGATCGGCACTGATACCGGCGGCTCGGTGCGCCAGCCGGCAGCCTTAAACGGTGTGGTCGGATTAAAGCCGACCTACGGGCGATGCTCGCGTTGGGGCATCATTGCCTTTGCAAGCTCGCTGGATCAAGCCGGGCCGATCACCCAAACAGTTGCCGACGCGGCGTTGATGCTGGGCTGCATGGCCGGGCATGATGCAAAAGATTCGACCTCGGCAGCTCAGCCTGTGCCAGACTTTAGCGCCGCGCTGAGTGGCGATATCCGTGGCCTGAAAATAGGCATCCCGACCGAATACCGGGTTGCCGGTTTAAGCGCCGAAGTTGAAAAGTTATGGAACACCGGCATTGATTGGCTAACGTCGGCCGGCGCCGAGGTTGTTGATATTAGCTTGCCGCTCACTTCTTATGCGTTGCCGACCTATTACATCATCGCCCCGGCCGAAGCGTCGTCGAACCTGGCCCGCTATGATGGGGTCCGCTATGGCTTGCGGGTTGACGGCGACAGCTTAGAAGAAATGTATGAAAATACCCGTGCCGCAGGCTTTGGTGATGAGGTGCAGCGGCGCATTTTAGTTGGCACCTATGTTTTGTCGGCAGGCTATTACGATGCCTATTACCGCAAGGCGCAGCGGGTTCGGCAGTTGATCCGTAATGACTTTATCGATGCTTTTAAAGGCGTCGATGCGATCTTGACCCCGACCACCCCGAGCGCCGCCTTCGGCATTGATTCGCCGCCGTTAGACCCGGTCGAGATGTATTTGCTGGATATTTTCACAGTCACCCTAAACCTTGCCGGCTTGCCCGGTATATCAGTGCCGGCCGGCCTATCTCAGCACGGCTTGCCGTTAGGGTTGCAAGTCATTGGCCGGCCATGGGATGAGGCGACCGTATTACGGGTTGGTGAGGTGCTGGAGACAGCCGCCGGGTTTAGCCACCGGGCCGGGCAGCGGGCAGGGGGCAAGCGATGACAGGCTCGGCAATGATTATCACAGGAGCGACCGGCGATTGGGAAGTTGTGATCGGCCTTGAAGTGCACGCTCAAGTGCTGTCTGCCGCAAAGCTTTTTTCCGGCGCCGCGACAAGCTTTGGTGCCGCCCCAAACCAGCAGGTGTCACTGGTTGATGCTGCCATGCCCGGGATGTTGCCGGTGATTAATAAGCATTGTGTTGCACAGGCGGTGCGCACCGGTTTAGGCATCAATGCAAAGATCAACCTGGTCAGCGTGTTTGACCGCAAAAATTACTTCTATGCGGATTTACCGCAAGGCTACCAGATCAGTCAGTTTACCCAACCGATTGTCGGTGAGGGGGAGATTGAAATTCTGCTGGCCGACGGCAGCAGCAAGTCAATTGGCATCGAACGTCTGCATTTGGAGCAGGATGCCGGCAAATTAATGCATGATCAGCATCCGGCAAAATCAGTTGTCGATCTGAACCGCTCCGGCGTGGCGCTGATGGAAATAGTCTCGAAGCCAGATTTACGGTCGCCGGAAGAAGCGGGAGCCTACGTTACCAAGCTGCGCTCGATCATGCGCTATTTGCAAACCTGCGATGGCAATATGGAGCAAGGCTCGCTGCGTGCCGACGCGAATGTGTCGGTGCGCCGACCAGGTGACCCGCTGGGTACCCGCTGCGAGATCAAAAACGTCAATTCGATTAAATTCCTGATGCAAGCCATTGATTATGAGGCCCGCCGGCAGGTTGAATTGATCGAAGACGGCGGCAGCGTTGATCAGGAAACCCGGCTGTTTGATGCCAATAGCGGCACAACGCGAACCATGCGCTCGAAAGAAGACGCCCACGATTATCGCTATTTCCCTGACCCGGATTTATTGCCGCTGGTTATCACGCCGGAACAAGTGGCTGCAATCAAAGCTGATTTGCCTGAATTACCGGATGTGAAAAAGGCGCGCTTGGTGACCGATTACGGGGTGTCGGAAATTGATGCGACGATTCTCACCGAAGAACGCGAAACAGCGCGTTTTTATGAGATTGCCAGCCATGGCCGTGACGGCAAACTTGTGGCCAATTGGTTGATAAGTGAACTTTTTGGGTTGTTGAACAAGGCCGGACGAAGCTTAGCCGACAGCCCCGTTTTGCCGGAAAACCTGGGCGGCTTGATTGATCTGATCAGCGATGGCACAATTTCCGGACGGATTGCCAAAGATGTTTTTGCCGAGATGTTTGAAAGCGGCGAAGAAGCGGCGGCGATTGTCGATGCCAAAGGCCTGAAACAGGTGTCCGATAGCGCCGCCATTGAGCCGCTGATTAATGCTGTGATCGCGGCAAACGCGGATAAACTTGCTGAATACAAAGCCGGTAAAGACAAGCTGTTCGGGTTCTTTGTTGGCCAAGTTATGAAACAATCCGGCGGTAAAGCGAACCCGCAGATGGTCAACCAATTGCTGCGCCAGAAACTCGATGCTTGATCTGCGATACCGCAGGCAAGAGGGATTGAGAGGCTTATCGTGACAGATCGCCGGGCGGCACGCTTAGCACTGATTTTTTCAAGTATCGGGCATGTCTATGCACATATGTTCATGCTACTGTTTCCAACCGTTGTGCTGGCGTTGGAAAAGCAATGGCAACTGCCCTATGGCGAGCTGATGTTGCTGTTGTTGCCGGCGAGTATTTTATTTGGTGCAGGCGCACTGCCCGCAGGCTGGCTAGGCGATCGGTGGAGCGCCCCGAAAATGATGGTGATCTATTTTCTAGGGACAGGCGGTGCGGCGGTCTTAAGCGGGTTGGTATCCACCACCGTGGGCTTGGCGGTGGCGATGGGGCTGATGGGGCTGTTTGCGTCGATCTATCATCCTGTCGGTATCGCTTGGCTGGTGCGAGATGCCGAAAATCGTGGCAGGGCGCTTGGTATCAGTGGCTTTTTTGGTGCCGTTGGGGTCGCCCTTGCGCCCTTTCTCGCGGGGTTTTTGACCGATACGATCAGTTGGCGGGCAGCGTTTATTGTGCCGGGCTTAACCTGTATCGCGGTGGGCGTCGTTTTGGCGGCGCTGGTGTCTCAAGGTGCGGTCCGTGACCTGGTCAAGGGGATTGCCGCCGCCCCCGAAGCACCGCGCGGTGAAATGCGCCAAGGGGCTATTGTGCTGATCATTACCGTGATTGTTTCAGGGCTCATCTATCAGGCGGCTTCAAATAATTTACCAAAGCTTTTTGATCAACGCTTAGGCGGCACGCTTGACGGCATCATGGGCGACGGGGTGGTTGCGGTAAGTGCCTTGGTGTCCGGAATTTTTTTATTCTCAAGTTTGGCGCAATTGGCCGGCGGTTGGTTAGCGGACCGGTTTCGTTTGCGGACCGTTTACATCGTCTGTTGGGCCGTTCAACTGCCGCTGTTGTTGCTGGTCGCGGAGCTGAGCAGCCTGTGGATTTGGCCTGCTATGTTCCTGGTCTTTGCCGCCACGTCGGCCAGCCTGCCTGCGGAAAATAGCTTATTTGCCAGGTATTCGCCGCCGCAATGGCGGGGCACCGCATTTGGCATCAAATTTGTCTTGGCGTTGGGGGTATCGGCCGCCGCAATCCCGTTGGCATCCTACATCCATCTGACAACAGGCGGCTTCTATTGGCTGTTTGTGATATTGGCCGTATTGGCAGGCATTGCAGCGATCGCAACCTGGTTTTTGCCGCGCCCAAAAGCCGATAAAGATGCGCTGCTGGTCAGTGAACTATCAGCAAAAAGCAGCTTGGGTTAAGCCGGATTGGTAAATCGAACGTCTGGCTAATTGCTGCCGGCTGCAAAGCGAACAGCTTCTTCGGCGGCGCGGATTAGTGCTTTCGCCTTGTTGACGCTTTCTTGATATTCCGCATCCGGGTCACTATCGGCAACCACACCGCTGCCGGTTTGGACATACATCATGCCGTCTTTAATGACAGCCGTGCGCAGCGCGATACATGTGTCCATGGTGCCGTTGGCGGCAAAATAGCCAATTGCACCGGCGTAAATCCCGCGCCGTGATTTCTCTAATTCATCAATGATTTCCATCGCCCGCACTTTCGGCGCACCGGAGACGGTGCCCGCCGGAAAGCCTGCGGCAAGGGCATCAATGGCATCTAAGCCGGGATTGATCTGACCTTCCACATGGGAGGCGATGTGCATCACATGGGAGTAGCGTTCAACCACAAACTTCTCGACAATATCAATGCTGCCGACTTGACTGACACGGCCAACATCATTGCGGCCGAGATCAAGCAACATCAGATGTTCCGCTAATTCTTTCGGGTCGTTCAGTAGTTCATCGGCAAGGGCACGATCTTCTTCGGCTGTGCTGCCACGCTGACGGGTGCCTGCCAACGGCCGGATGGTGACGATATTATCGCGCAAACGGACCAAGATTTCCGGGCTCGAGCCGACGATCGAGAAGTTGCCGAAATCGAAGTAAAACAGGAACGGTGATGGGTTCAACCGCCGCAAAGATCGATACAGCGCCAGCGGCGGCAGTTTAAACGGCACGGCAAAGCGTTGCGAGGGAACAACCTGAAAGGCGTCACCGGCCGCAATATAGGATTTTGCTTGCTCGACCATGGAAAGGAATTCGGCCCGGCTGGTGTTTGAGCTTGGCTCCTCAAAGGTCGTGTTGACGGCGCCGCTTTCGCGCCGGAAGGGCAGACTGCGTTGGAAATCGGCGATCAGATCGGCGAGCCGCGCTTTGGCCGCGTCATAGGCCGCACGGGCAGAAATATCGTCTGACGGCCATACCGGTGTGACTGCCGTAATCACATCTTCTAAGCGATCAAAGATGCAAATCAGGGTGGGCCGCACGAACATCCCGTCGGGAACCGCTAAATCGTCCGGATTGCTGTCTGGAATATCCTCTACCAGACGCACTGCGTCATATCCCATATAACCAAATAAACCGGCCGCCATCGGCGGTAAGTCGGCGGGTAAATCAATCCTGCTTTCGGCAATCAAGGCCCGCAAAGCTGTGATCGGATCCTCATCACATGGCTCGAAGGCATCTGCGGTGATGCGCGCTTGGCGGTTAATCTCGGCCTGCCGGCGTTTGAAGCGCCAAATAATATCCGGTTTCATGCCGATGATTGAAAACCGCCCACGCACCGCGCCGCCTTCAACGGATTCCAGCAAAAACGCATTGGCTTGACCATCGGCCAGTTTCAGCATTACCGAAACAGGGGTCTCAAGATCGGCTACCAGCGAGGCCGAAACAACTTGCGCCTGACCTTGCTCGTACACTGCGCAGAAAGCCTCAAATTCGGGCATAACCGTCATGATATTAACTTACCCTCTGTGGCTCAATTACCAGCGCTGCCTTGATTTCCATCTTGCCCCAGAATGCTGTCTTCGATAACCCGGCGATTAATGCGCACATTGTGATTGCTGCGCAAGCTGGCAACATACAGATCGAGGGTATCCCGACTAATCTTGGCCATTAAGTTGGCGCTTAGAGCTTCTAGTGTGTCTTTGCTCTTATCAGAGTTCGCAGGGATCACACTGACCAACTGCAGGACAGCGACACTGTTATCATCTTCCGTTTGATCAATTTGGGTGCCTGTCAGCTCAAAGGCGAGGTTTGGCAAATCACCGGGCAAGCCGCTTGGCAAGGCATCGCCTTGGCGGTTAAAGGCCCGCAATGTGTCGACGCTCAAATTATTTGCATCAGCAACTTGTTGGAGACTTTGGCCGGCTTTGACGGCGGCGATGATTTTTTCACCCAAGGCCCGTGCGGCGTCGGCTTTAGCGGTCGCAGTCCAGGCTTCGGTGACGGCTTGTTTGACACTGCTTAACGGCTGCACGGTGGCCGGCGTCACGCCATCGACACGTAAAACAAAATAGCTGTTTTGCTGATCTTCGATCAATGCACTTTGCGTCCCTGTTTCGGTCGCAAACACGGTGTCAATAAACCGTTTATCAATGTCGCCGACAGGGCGACCAGTGGAATCTTGCCCGGTCGGATCAATGGCAGCGATTGATTGTGGTCGCAGATTAAGCTCGCTTGCCGCTTCTTCGATCGTCGCACCACCGGCCAATAAATCCTCAAGGCCGTTGGCAAGTTCAAACAAGGTATCAAGCGCCCGCGACATTTGAATCTCGCGTTTTATCTGTGCCTTAACCTCGGTCAATGGCTTCACGCTGCCCGCGGTGATTGCCGTTACTTTAAACAGGTGCCAGCCAAAAGCCGTTTCAATGGGCTGAGAGACGGCATTTAACGCCAAGGCGAAGACTGGTGTTTGAGCGACTTCGGGAAGATCACTTGGGATGATCTCACCCAGCGAGAGGTATGTTGTGCTATTGCCGGCGACGTCATTGGCGGTGTTTTCGAAATCGCCACCCTCGGCGATCCGTTTAGCGGCCGCTTCGGCATTCTCCAAACTGTCAAACAATGCTTGATCGACGGTCCGCGTTGGCGGTGTCGTAAACTGATCAAGCTGGTCTTGATAAGTTTCCTCAAGCTCCACCTCGGTGACAGCGATTTCATCGGCAAAATCCTCAGGCTTTAGCTGCAGATAGGTCACCGACCGATAGTCCGGGGATTTAAATTCTTCCTGCCGGGCATTGTAAAATTCTTGCAGCTTGGCGTCGCTTGGGGTGCTGACGTTTTGATCGGCGGTCGTGATTTTTACGACCTGCGCCGTGCGGCGTTCTTCGTGATAAGCAAATAGCGCCTTGGTGAGCGGCGATGGCATCCGCACGCCGGCGATCACCGCATCGGCGATCTGTTGCCGCAGCAATTCGGTTTTCAGGGCTCTGATGTATATCGCTTCGTCAAGACCGGCGTTCAGCAGCGCACGCTGGAAAATGTTTGGATCAAAATTACCGAACTGATCTTTGAACGATGCGGTTTGCCGAATTTGCTCGGCGACCATTGCATCGGTAATGATGATCCCCATGTTGGCAGCTTCGGCTTGGTATAAGCCTTCTTCGACAAGCGAGTCAGTCACCTGTTGGATCAATGTGCTGGCAAGTTCGTCCGGCAAATCACTTCCAAGGCGCAGCGACGACCGCGAGCGTTGGTATTGGTTATAGACCTCAACCTCGGTAAAGCGAATTTCATCGATTTCAATCACCGCTTGGCCGCCGCGATCGCCGGTGAAAATATCGCCGATGCCCCAGACGGCAAAGCTGGCGATGAGCAGCAAAAACAGAAGCTTGGCAAAGATGCCAGCGACCTGCGAGCGGATAAATTGCATCATGATGTACGATCCCTGTCCCGGCCAGACCAAACGGTCCCGCGATGGACCGCTAACATAGCGGTTGGTTGGTCGATTGGGCAATGCCAATTCACTGTTTCAACGCATAAATTCGGTTGTTTTGGCAATCAAATCGCGAGCATGGTAAAGCACAATCTGTTGAACAGCTAGTTGCGGCTTATGAAGCCGGCGAGAAAAACACCGTAAGAAGGAGATTTCACAATGGCAGTTCGTGCGCTGATCGCCGGCAATTGGAAGATGAATACCAGCTTGGCCGAAGCACGGTCTTTGGCCGCAGGCATTGCCGCACAGCCTAGCGCCGCTGCCGATTTACTGTTGTGTCCGCCTGCACCCTGGCTGCAATCGGTGGCCTCTGAAATCGGCGCAACAGGGGTTATGCTTGGTGGCCAAGATTGCCATCCCACCTCAGCTGGAGCGCATACGGGTGATATCAGCGCCGAAATGCTTGCCGAAATTGGCTGCAGTCATGTGATCGTTGGGCACTCTGAGCGGCGAACCGATCACTGGGAGAGCGATGCCCAAGTGCAAGCTAAAGCAGATGCCGCGCTGCGGGCCGGATTGGTCGCGGTGATCTGTGTTGGTGAAAGCGAAGCCGAGCGTGATGCCGGCCGTGATTTAGCGGTTGTCGGTGGGCAACTGGCAGGCTCAATCCCGGCGGCGGCAAACGCCAATAACACGGTGATCGCCTATGAGCCTGTATGGGCCATCGGCACCGGGCGGACGCCGACGGTGCAGGATGTTGCTGCCATGCATGATCATATGCGGACGGTGATCGCCGACAAAATCTCAGATGCAGCACATGTGAAGCTGCTTTACGGTGGATCGGTGACGCCAGCGAATGCAGCAGAATTATTAGCGGTTGCGAACGTCAATGGCGCGCTTGTCGGCGGTGCAAGCTTGCAGGTGGAAGATTTTCTGGCGATTGCCGCCGCCGTGTAAGTTTCACTGGCCTTCTGTGGAGCTTCGCGCTAAAACCGCCAGCATTCGCGTGATTAACAGGTATTTTTTGGGGCAAACGCCATGATCGCGGTCTTACTGACCATTCATTTGATGATCGCCATAGGGCTGATCGTATCGATCCTTCTGCAGCGCAGTGAAGGCGGTGGCTTGGGCATCGGTGGCGGCGCCGGTGGTGGCATGGGTGGATTTATGTCGGCCCGGGGAACTGCAAACTTGCTGACGCGGACCACGGCGGTGCTGGCGGCGTTGTTCATGTCGATGAGCATCTTGCTGGCGATTTTGTCGGATAACGGCTCCCGCAGCTCGATTGTGGATCAAGTAACACACCCGACAACCACACAAACAACCCCATCCGTGCCTCAGGCGCCGGTTGGAAACTAAGCGCACCTTTAGATAGTTAAGTCGTACTAAACTATTTTTCACAAACTGACCTTTTATGTCTGAATCTTGTGGGCGACTGATTTAGAATCAGATATACAGCACGCCCATGGCTCGCTTCATATTCATCACCGGCGGCGTGGTTTCCTCTCTTGGTAAAGGACTCGCGTCGGCGTCGCTTGGCGCCTTGCTGCAGGCACGCGGTTACGCTGTCCGGCTGCGCAAACTTGACCCCTATTTGAACGTTGATCCGGGGACAATGAGCCCCTATCAGCATGGCGAAGTCTTTGTCACCGAAGACGGTGCCGAGACTGATCTCGATCTTGGTCACTACGAGCGTTTTACCGGTGTTTCGGCACGCAAAAGCGATAACGTGACCACCGGCCGGGTCTATTCCGAGGTGATTGCAAATGAACGGCGCGGCGACTATTTGGGGGCGACGGTGCAGGTCATCCCGCATGTCACCGACGCGATTAAAGAGTTCATCAAAAGTGACCTCACCGATGAAGACTTTGTGCTTTGTGAGATCGGCGGCACCGTTGGTGATATTGAAAGCCTGCCCTTTCTTGAGGCAATCCGTCAGCTTGGCTTTGAGTTAGGCCGTGAGAACGCGTTATTCGTGCATCTGACCCTGCTGCCATATATCGCTACGGCAGGTGAGTTGAAAACCAAACCAACTCAGCATTCGGTGAAAGAATTACAAAGTGTTGGCATTCAGCCGGACATCTTGTTGTGTCGGTCGGAAATGCCGATTCCGGAGGATCAGCGGCGGAAGATCGCCTTGTTCTGTAACATTCGCGCTGAGGCCGTGATCGAGGCCAGGGACGTGGACACCATTTACCAGGTGCCAAGCGTCTATCACGATGAGGGTTTCGACCAGGAAGTGTGCCGCCACTTCGGCCTGCTTGACGACGACACGGAACCGGACCTGTCGGTTTGGGAGGATATTGTTAAAGCCGTTCGGCAGCCGGAAAATACTGTTCGCATTGCTGTCGTCGGCAAATATACCAGTTTGATCGATTCCTATAAGTCGTTGGCCGAAGCCCTTGCGCACGGCGGCATTGCCAATAACGCCAAAGTTGAATTGCAATGGATTGATGCTGAAATCTTTGAGCGTGAGGACGCCGTTGACCATCTGCAAGGCGTGCATGGCATTCTGGTGCCGGGCGGGTTCGGCGAACGTGGCTCGGAAGGCAAGATCGCAGCCGTTACCTTTGCCCGTGAACGCGAAGTACCCTATTTCGGGATTTGCTTCGGGATGCAAATGGCGGTGATCGAATACGCGCGAAGCCTGGCCGGCATGCCGGCGGCAACCTCAACGGAATTTGGCCCCGCAGAAAATCCAATTGTCGGGCTTTTGACCGAATGGACCCGCGGTAATCAGGTTGAGCGGCGCAGCGACAACGACGATCTGGGTGGCAGCATGCGCCTCGGCAGTTATCAATGCGCATTGGCAGCAAACAGCCGGATCCGCGAAATTTATGCCGATGCAGCGGAAATCAGTGAGCGCCACCGCCATCGCTATGAGGTCAACATCAATTTCAAGCAGCAGCTTGAAGCATCGGGATTGGTTTTCTCAGGGATGTCTCCTGATGGCGACTTGCCGGAGATTATCGAATTGCCGGCACATCCCTGGTTTATTGGGGTACAATTCCATCCTGAATTGAAATCAAAACCATTTGCGCCGCACCCGCTGTTCACTAGTTTTGTGGCCGCAGCAATTGCCCAATCTCGACTGGTTTAAGGTTTTGCGTTAAAAGTTCCGAGAGCAGGCCAGTCAATTGCGATGTTTGGAGTGTAGGGAATGTCCAAGAAAATTACCGTTGGTGCGCTCGAGATTAGCAACAATCTGCCCTTCACACTGATTGCCGGGCCGTGTCAAATT
>QCEM01000045.1 GCA_003280605.1 SAR116 cluster bacterium AG-355-O21
TGGGCCGATTGGGCCGAACTCCGTGCCGAAAGTCGCGATTATTTGCAGCCTTGGGAGCCGAGCTGGGCCAGTGACGTGCTTTCCAAACCATCTTTCCGCTATCGACTGATCCGCTACGCCGACGATTGGGAGAATGGCCGCAGCTATAGTTTCTTTATTTTTAAACGCCAGGACGATGCCTTACTTGGCGCCATCACTCTGTCGAATGTTCGCCGTGGGGTCACCCAGACCTGTTCTTTTGGTTATTGGATTGGCCGCCCCTATGCCAGTCAAGGCTTTATGACCGAGGCCGTTGGCGGCGCATGTTGTTTTGCCTTCGACAAGCTCGCGTTAAATCGGGTTGAGGCGGCCTGTTTGCCGACAAATTACGCCAGCCAATCAGTCCTCAAGAAAGCCGGCTTTCAGCGTGAAGGCTTTGCACGCAAATATTTGCGCATTAACGGTCAATGGGAAGATCACCTGCTGTTTGCCATGTTGCGCGATGATTATAACCCTGATGTTCGCCCCGAACTTCAAGCCTAAACGCCGCGCGAAAACTGCTCAGGCAACACCAAGTTTCTGCTGCAAACTGGAACTTGATGTTGTGTACTGAAAACGCAGCCGGCGGTCAGGGTGGACGATATGATGCGCTGCTTGCGCCATCAATGCCGCTTCATGGAAGCCAGATAAAATCAGCTTCAATTTACCCGCATAGTGGTTGATGTCGCCGATCGCGAAAATGCCCGGTGTCGAGGTTTCGAATTTCTCGGTATCTACTGGGATAACGTTCTCTTCAAAATTAAGGCCAAATTCCGCAATCGGTCCCAGCTTCATTGTCAGCCCGTAAAAGGCCAGCAAGTTATCTGCCGGAAGCTCGCTTAATTCATCTGCTTTCGACTTTATGGACACACCAGCGAGCGTCTGGCCGTCGCCGTTCAGCGCGGTGATTTGGCCGATTTCCAAATTCACTGTCCCAGCCGCAACCAGCTCACGCATTTTGTTGACGGAATCAGGGGCGGCGCGAAAATCATCCCGGCGATGCACCAAGGTCACTGATTTGGCGATCGGTGCCAGGTTAAGGGTCCAATCGAGGGCCGAGTCGCCGCCGCCGGCAATCACCAGGTCACGGCCACGAAAGCGCTCCATCTCGCGAACAGCATAAAAAACCGAATGGTCTTCATAGCCGTCGATACCGGGGATCGGCGGGCGCTTCGGCATGAAACTGCCACCACCTGCAGCAATGACCAGAACCGGGGCCTCTAAGACCGTGTCATAATCCGTGCTCAACCGCCACATCCCGGCAGCGGTCTTGGTCAGGCTGGTTGCCATTTGACCGAGATGAAAGACGGGATCAAATGGTTTAATTTGTGCCATCAAACGGTCAACCAGCTCTTGCCCGGTGCAGACCGGCACGGCCGGAATATCATAGATCGGCTTTTCCGGATAAAGTTCTGCGCATTGGCCCCCTGGTTTATCAAGGATATCAACCAGGTGACAGCGCAGGTCAAGCAGCCCCAATTCAAAAACGGCGAACAGGCCACAGGGCCCGGCACCGACAATAATGACGTCAGTTTCAATCGCTGTTTGGCTCATGGTTTTCCTCTTCACGCTTGATTTCCCCAGCCGCCATTCGAAGGCCTTATCACATCTGCGCAGCTGGCGCGACCAAATGGCCGCTTGACCCGTCATCGACGCAGACTTACCTGAAGACCAACGCCGTCACAGCGTTAATTGGAGTGATTTTCGGATCTGTAAACCATGACTGCTGTCGTTGATCAAAAATTTATTGCCGAAACACCTGCACGGGCGGTGGCGATGTGGCTGTTCGCGGTTGCGGCTCTGGTTGCGATGATGATCGTCATCGGCGGTGTGACCCGGCTGACGGACTCCGGCTTATCGATGGTTGAATGGCGGCCGTGGCGCGGTTTACTGCCGCCCTTAAGCACCCTTGAATGGCAGCGTGTCTTCGAACTGTATCAACAAAGCCCAGAATTCCAGCAATTGAATTTCTGGATGAGCCTCGATGATTTCAAAACAATTTTTTGGTGGGAATTTATTCACCGTGTCTGGGGCCGGCTAATTGGTCTTGCCTTCGTTGTGCCATTGCTCTGGTATTGGGTGCGTGGTGCCTTGCCCGCGCAGCTAAAACCGCGTCTGATCGTGCTGTTGCTCCTCGGCGGTAGCCAAGGGGTGATCGGCTGGTGGATGGTCAAAAGCGGCCTGGTCGATGACCCGGCGGTCAGCCAATATCGGCTGGCAACTCATTTGCTGATGGCGATGCTGATCCTTGGATTATTGCTGTGGACCGCGTTGGATGCGCGCGGCCAACGCATCCGCGCCGCCAACGCCGGCCGACTCAGCACCTTGGTTTGTTTTTGTTTGTTAATCATGACCATCGGTGCCGGTGCCTTGGTCGCCGGTTTGGACGCCGGCCTGGCCTATAACACCTTCCCCTTGATGGATCAGCAAATCGTCCCGCCCGGCTATTTCACCTTAGCGCCATGGTGGCTTAACATGCTGGAAAATACCGCCGCCGTGCAGTTCAACCATCGGCTTTTAGCGGTTCTTGCTGCCGCTGCGATCATCGGCAATGGAATTTACCTTGGCTATACAAGCTGGGCACCTGCGACGCGTCTGTGGGCAAAACTATCTGCCGCCCTTGCAGGTTTACAATTTCTGCTCGGCGTCGCGGTGCTGCTTTTGGCGGTTCCGGTCAGCCTAGGGGCCCTCCATCAATTTACCGCAGTGGCCTTGTTTGCGGCCATGATCGCCCTGCTGCACGGCTTATTTAATGGCCATGGAAGCGCCGACCGTTAACACCGCCGAGTGACCGCAGCCGATAACAATAAGATTGGCTTTTTAGATGCCTTTTGGTCATCTTCTGCGGGTCGATAACACCGCCACATGGTTCCAAGCCTTTGAAAGCATCAGCAGACATCCTTACCCGGGCATTGGATTACCCCTATCCAGTTCCCGATCATGACTATTTGTTCTGTGCCGGCGGCAGCCGTCCCTTGCCAATAGATTTTCCCTTCACAGGTCTTACACCTGTGGTCGCCGTCGGCTCTAACCGCTCGCCGCAGCAGCTGCAGCGTAAGTTTGGTACCTCGGCGGTCATGGCTGTCACACGCGCGCAATTAAAGGATTACGACGTTGTCTATTCAGCGCATATGGCCCGCTATGGATCGGTCCCTGCCTGCCTCTTTCCATCGCCTAAGACGACTGTTGAGGTTTGGGTAAATTGGCTGGATACAGGGCAATTGGCGGACATGCACCTGACCGAGGCTGTGGGCGTGAATTATGATTTTATCGCATTGCCCAAAGCTGCTGTCAGCGGCACCGGGCTTGGGCCGCGCCTGGCGGCGCATTACTACAAAAGCCGCCGTGGTGCCTTGGCGATTGACGGTCGGCCAATTGCCCTCTCGGCCGTTACCGCGCGGCAGCGGCAGTATCTTGCATATGCGCAAGAAGATATCTTACGGCACGTCCATCAGCAGCATGGCACAGGTGCCTTCATAACATGGCTAACGGCAATGATTGGCGATGATCCGCAGCGCCTGCGGCTTACGGATCGGTTGTCGGCAGCGGCGATTAACGCCTAAGACGGCGGCAAAACCTGCCAAACCGTGGTGCTTCGAATTTTATCATCTTCCACATCCGCCACGGTTGGCACGTTCATCTTTGCCAGCGCCGTTAATCCTTGCTTTGGCAGGTAGGCCCGTCCCGGGTCAGCTAATAAAACAGTGACCCCTGCTGCTGCATGCATGCGCAACCAAGGGATCATTCGCGCCGCCATGGGCGCTTCGTAGCAGACATCGCCGGCGGTGATGACATCAACAGGTGCGATCGCCTCGCGGCCCTGGTCAAGCAGGTCCGTTGACAGAATGTCGATGTGCTTACCAAGCCGGTTTAACTGTTCATTCATGGCAATCGCCGCGCAGGCAAAAGGGTCGATTTCATTGGCTTGGACCACTGCCGCACCGGCCCAGACGGCAGCGAATGCAACCAGACCTGAGCCAGAGGCCACATCAAGCACGCGGCGGCCCCGGACAAGCTCGGGATGATCTAAGAGATGCCGCGCCAAAGCCTGCCCGCCGACCCAAGCAAACGACCAGAACGGTGCCGGCACGCCAATATGCTCAAGTTGATCTTCGGTGGCTTGCCAAATGGCTGTGGTTTCATCAGCCAGATACAGCTTCAACTCCGGCACCAATGGCACATCGGTAACGCGCGTGTTGGCGCGAATGAAAGCAGCTTTGGAAAGGCTCTCAGCCAAAAGCAAAAGCGATCAGAATAAGCCCGCCAACGTTACGATTGGCCTGGAATTTTGCTAAGCAATCGCTTGGATCATCAAGATCAAGACGCCACACTTGCCAGGCTAAATAGGCAGCGGCGAGCAGCAATAAAACCGCCATTGTCTCACTCATAAGACCAGCGAGCGCCACTGCCATCGCAAAGCCAAACATCGCCAAACTGTAGAACCCTGCCAGCCAATAGGGGGTCGCCCGACCAAATTTCAAAGCTGTTGATTTCAAGCCGATCAGCGCATCATCATCCTTATCTTGATGGGCATAGATGGTGTCATATCCAAGGGTCCAGGCAATGCCGCCAATGTATAGCGCAATTGCCGGTGCAGCTAATGATTCACTGACCGCCGCCCAGCCCATTACAGCCCCCCAATTAAAGGCCAGACCAAGGAAAAACTGCGGCCAATAGGTAATTCGCTTCATCAACGGATAGGTAAAAACGACGGCCAGGATAACAACGCCTAACAGCCAGCAGATGATCGGCAGTTGCAGCAGGATCAGCAAGCCGATCAATAACTGCATGAACAAAAAAATAAGCGCCGCACGCAGGCTGACAGCACCGCTTGGCAAGGGCCGGTTAGCGGTCCGCGCGACCTGCTTGTCGAAATGCCGATCAAGGATATCATTGACCGTGCATCCGGCGCCGCGCATCACCACCGCGCCAAGGCCAAATAACACAAACAGCCAAAGCAATTGGGTATCTAACAGCACCTCGTCGCCGGCGCGCGTGGCCAGCGCCAGTGACCACCAACAGGGCAGCAACAGCAACCAGGTTCCAATTGGCCGGTCCAGGCGCGCAAGTTGTCCAAACGGCCGCAAACCGGTCGGTAAAATGCGCAGCAACCAATGATCGCTGGTGATGTCACTTGCCATCGACATGTCAGCAACATAAACCGAAGTTAGATAAAGGGAAACGAAGCGAGAAAAGAAAGTGGCGCGAGCGCGAAAATCCATGGTCAGGTTGTTTACCGAAAATGACCTTAACGGCCGACAAAGCGTCGCGCTGCCGCGCCCACAGGCGCATTATCTGCGCAATGTGATGCGCAAAACCAGCGGTGATTCGATCCTGCTGTTCAATGGCCGTGATGGTGAATGGCAGGCGACGCTCAGCGAAAGCGGAAAACGCGACATGATCGCCGAGCCGGTAAGCTGCAACCGCCCGCAACCGGCCGCTGACGGACCATGGCTGGCTTTTGCTTTATTGAAGCGTGGGCCCACTGAATTAATCATCGAAAAGGCCACGGAGCTTGGTGTCGCCAAACTGTTGCCAATTACCACCGCTCATAGTGTTGCCGACCGCCTCAACTTTACCCGCCTCAACGCCCATGCGATTGAAGCGGCAGAACAATGCGAGCGTCTTGATGTACCGACAATTGCACCGCTCAGCTCCCTACAGGAGATGATCGACGCTTGGCCGTCTGAAAGGCGATTACTGATCGCTGCCGAACGCCGGTCGATGCCGCCGATAAGTAAATTTCTGAGGCACGCACCGCCAGCCCTTGCAGATGGATTATTGATCGGACCGGAGGGCGGTTATGCCGATTGGGAACTTGACGGTTTGCTCGCGCTGCCGTTTTGTTTCCCTATCAGCCTCGGGCCACGTATCTTGAGGGCCGAAACTGCGGCAATTACTGCCTTGGGATGCTGGCAAAATCTTGTTGGCGACGTCCAAACGGAGACGTGCTAAACACGTTTATCCAATTAGTCTTAAGGAAACCGCCGATGTCCCGCCCCCCTGAAGCTCTCGGCGAGCCGATTACCCACAAAAGCCAATTAATCGCCTACATGGCATCTGGCTGTTCTGCGCCTGAAGAATGGCGCATTGGCACAGAGCATGAAAAATTTGTCTTTGAAATCAATACATTAAAGCCGGTTCCCTATGAAGGCGACACGGGCATTCGGGCATTGCTTGAGGGGCTGACTCGGTTTGGCTGGACCCCTATCGAAGAACATGGCAAGCCGATTGCCCTGACCAAAGATAAATGCGCCATCACCTTAGAGCCCGGTGGCCAATTTGAGTTGTCAGGTGCACCCTTGGAAACCTTGCATGAAACCTGCGCCGAGGTGCATACCCACCTGGCCCAGGTGAAGGCCGTCAATGATGAAATTGGCGCCGCCATGATTGGCCTTGGGTTTCTGCCCCAATGGCAACGCTCGGACATTTCATGGATGCCAAAGGGGCGCTATGAAATCATGGGCAATTACATGCCCACAAAAGGTAATCTTGGCATTGATATGATGACCCGCACCTGCACTGTTCAGGTGAATCTCGATTTCGCAACCGAGGCCGATATGGTCCGGAAATTTCGGATCAGTTTAGCGCTGCAACCACTGGCGACAGCATTATTTGCAAATTCGCCTTTTACCGAAGGCAAGCCAAACGGCTATTTAAGTTTTCGGTCGCAAGTTTGGAATGATACCGACCCAGATCGCTGCGGCATGCTGCCGTTTGTGTTTGAAGACGGTTTTGGCTTTGAACGTTATGTCGACTACATGCTTGATGTACCGATGTATTTTGTCTATCGCGACGGCATTTATCACAATGTTGCCGGCCTCAGCTTTCGTGATTTCATGGCTGGAAAACTGCCTGGGTTCGAAGGTCAAACCCCATATATCAGTGACTGGGTTGATCATATGACCACGGTTTTCCCTGAAGTGCGGTTGAAAAAATATATTGAGATGCGTGGTGCCGATGGTGGTCCATGGGATCGGCTATGCGCCCTGCCGGCCTTTTGGGTTGGCTTGCTGTATGATCGCAATACCGAAGATGCTGTTTGGGATTTGGTGAAAGATTGGTCGGTTGAAGAAATCACGCAGATGCGTGACGAGGTGCCACGCCACGGCTTAAAAACCACGTTTCGCAACGGCAATTTGCAAACCTTGGCAAAGCAGGTGCTTGCCCTCTCGCGTGCCGGCCTTAACGCCCGCCAACGCTTAGATTCAGTTGGCGACAGCGAGGCGCATTTTTTAAGCCCGCTCGATGTAATCGCCGACAGCGGCCAGACCGCAGCGGATCTGATGCTGGCGGACTATCATGGCCGCTGGAACCAATCGGTCCTGCCGATCTACGACGAATTACGCTACTAGTGCGCCCATAACACCGCCCTTAAATCGCGATGGCGGCGCCGTCACGTCGGGAATCAGCAGCCCCTGTTAACGCCCGATTGATCGGGTCACGGGCGATCGCTTGCATTCCGCCGCAGGACATTGAGAAAGCCTCACAGGTATGGATATCGTGGCCCCGCGCGGCCAGTTCCGCCATGACCGCCGGTTCCACACGTGCTTCCAGATCAACCCTGCGGTCATCCCATAAGCGGGCCCGCGGCGCATCAATCGCTGCCTGCAGATCAAGGCCAAAAATTTGGAGATGAACCAGGGCCTGAACTTGGGTTTGCAAGATGCCATAACTGCCCGGCGTGCCCAGCGCCAACACGGCCTCGCCATCGCGGCGCGATATCGATGGTGCCAGACACATTCCAAAACGTTCGCCACCGCGCAGGAAGTTTGGCGACTGCGGGTTCAAATCCCCCCAATTCATGAAGTTATTCATGCAAATACCTGTTCCCGGGATCACCACCCCCGAGCCGTACATCGACCCCAGGCTTTGGGTGATGCACACCATATTGCCTGCCGCATCAACGGCTGAAAATGACGTTGTATGCTCACGAGCAGCTTGCATTTCCGGGCTTGGAAGATCCCCGAATTGCTCGGTTCGGCCAACGATGGGGGCCGACCCTATGACCTGTTCTCGCAGCTTCGCCACGACGTTTTCTTGCAGTAATTCGGCCACCCGCTCGGCACTGCAGCGGTTGTTGTTGATGCGCACTTCGGCTGCTAACCGGATGGCCCGAAGTACCAGGTCTAAATGATCCGCCGATAGATGTTCTGTCGCGGCCAAATCAATGCCGTCCAAAATTCGCAAGGTCAGCAAAATTTGAAATGATTCTGCCGGCGGCGGCGGCACATGCACCTCCAGGGGGCCAAATTTGGCGCTGACAGGTGTCTCCCAAAACGCCTCAACAGCCTCCAGATCAGCCATCGACAGGCAACCGCCGAGCTTCTGGATATGATCAACCATCCGCTGGCCAAGGGCGCCGCCAAATAAATATCCGGCACCTTTAACGGCAATATCTTCGAGGGTTTGGGCCAGGTCCGGCTGCTGGATCACAGCCCCAATGCGGCCACCCTCAGAACTATTCACATAGGTTTCATGCCATTCCGGCTGCATATCGCGGCTCAGGCCGCTGGCGGTCATCGTCTGAAAAAATGCCGACGTCGGATAACCCTGCCGTGCTTGCAAAATGGCAGGTGCGAAAACTTGCTCCAGGGACAGTTGCCCAAGCTGCTGCACCAAAAAACACCAACCGGCCAAATTACCTGGCACACCGCTGGCATTTGGACCATCGGTTGTTTGTGCGCGGTTTAATGTGCTGGCATCAAAGGCCGCTGGGACCGGCGGGTGAAAATCCAAACTACGCAAACGGTCATCGGCCGCCGTGTAAACTGTTGCCATGCCTAGGCCGGCCATGCCGGACATATACGGCTCAACAACATTTAATGTCGCTGCCGTGGCGGCGATGGCATCAAACGCATTACCACCTGCTTGCAGCATGTTCACGCCCGCAAGCGACGCCAGTGGATGTGCCGAGGCAACCATGCCGCCGGCACCACGGACGCTGGGGCGACCGTGCGCATAAACAGGAATAGACATCGAAGGACCCTCTCTTTGGCGCGAACAACCTGACAATTGTTCCCCGGATTGACGCCAAAGGCAAGGTGATCAGTCGGAGACTGCTACGTTGTTTTCCGACTCAATTCGTTGAGCTGCTTTTGCAGTAAATCAACTTGGTCTTTTAAAGCGTCGATCGCCATGTCGCCGGCATCGGGTTGCGCAGCGCGGGATGATGCTTGTGGTGTCTCGCTGGTACTGGCAGTTGAGCCGGCACTTGGCGTCGGCGTGAAAAACTTCATCGCCTGTTCAAACATCGCCATGTTCTGTTTGCTCATATCTTCGAATTGATTGAACGGGAATAAGCCGCCCAGTGCTTCTTGCATATAGTCGCGGGTACGGTCCTGATTTTGCGAAAATGTGCTCATCGCTTGCTCAAGATAGCCCGGCATAACCATCTGCAAGCTGTCACCATAGAAACTAATCAACTGCCGCAAGAAACTAATCGGCAGCATGTTTTGGCCTTTGCCTTCTTCTTCAACAATAATTTGGGTGAGCACCGAGCGGGTAATATCATCACCACTCTTGGCATCAAAAACCACAAAATCAGTTCCCTCTTTGATCATCTGGCACAGATGATCAAGGGTTACATAACTGCTGCTTGCAGTATTATACAGCCGCCGGTTAGCATATTTTTTGATCACGATGACGCCTGCGGGGACATGACCGTGATCGGTCTGTGAGCGCCGTCCGCGTCCCTCGGTTCTTGGTTTCTCAGCAACCATCTTGCTTCCTTCAGCGATCATTCGAGGATAACTGTAACCTGTCTAAATTTGTTTTGCTTTGCAATGATAAAGAGGAAAATTGACAGTTTATTAGCGCAAAATTCGTTTCGCGCTGCAATATCACCGGAAAAAAATATGGCCGTGCCGACACCACCAAGGACGTATATAGTGGCGACATGAACAGCGATGATGATCTAAATAAGCTTGCTGCCCGTTATCTAGATCTGTACCAGGATCAGATCAGCGCACTTGCCAGGGATCGGCATGCGTCAGACACTTTTGGGCTGTGGCGACAATGGTGGGAAGACGCCGCACCAACAACGGATACAAGCGCATCGGAAAATGGCCAAGAGCAAGCATCCAACGGAGCGCAATCAGACGCTGAAGCCACCGGCGATACAGCCAGCAACGCGACCACCTCGGCTGGGCCCGCGACCGCTGCCGCTGCATCTGATGACGGCAGCAGCGACTTGGACGAGCTGCACCATCGCATCAACCAACTTGAACGACGCTTGGCCGATCTTACAGCCGCCCCAAAGCGGCGATCAAAACGATCCCCTGGCCGACCTCAAGACGGCGATCGCACAGATCGTTGATAAAGATGCCGCCGGCACAATCATCAATCCATTCACACTGGCCGTAGCGCAGGCGGCGGCACAACGGATGAGCGACCTGCTGGCCGCTATTTTAGCTTACCGCCGGCACCCCTACCACCGCCCCGCCAGTGCCGCGCCGATTATCTGGCAAGAGGGTAACAGCGTTTTGACAGATCACGCCCCTGGCACCCAGGGGCCGGTGGTTCTGTTAATCCCATCCTTGGTTAATCGCAGCTACATTCTCGATTTACGGACTGATCACAGCTTCGCCGGGTGGCTCGCGGCGGCAGGGTTTCGACCCTTGGTTTTAGATTGGGGCTGTCCTGGCGATATCGAACGGAACTTTACGTTAACAGATTACATTGCCGGCCGGTTGGATCGCGCCCTTAATCACGCATGCGCGCTGGCGGCAGGGCCTGTCAGTGTCCTTGGGTATTGTATGGGCGGTAATTTAGCACTGGCGCTGGCAGGCCGCCGAGGGCGCGATATTGCTGCCCTTGCGACAATCGCAACCCCATGGGATTTTAGTGCCGACGCGCCGCCAGGCAGCGCTCATATCGACCTGCTTCAGCCACAGATTGAGATGCTGTTGAGGCAATACAATGGCTTACCTGTCGATATGATCCAAGCGCTGTTTCATAACCTTGATCCAATGTTGGTGATGCGCAAGTTCCTGAAGTTTCATCAGCTTGAAGAAGACAGCCCGGCCGCTACCGCCTTCGTCGCCTTAGAGGATTGGCTCAATGACGGCGTCCCAGTGGTTCAAGCGGTGGCCCGGGAATGCTTGCTTGGCTGGTACGGTAAAAACCAACCTTTCCATGGTGAATGGCAGGTCGCCGGGCAAGCTGTTGCACCAGCATCAATCCGCTGCCCCAGCCTACTGACAATCCCTGCTGCAGACCGCATTGTGCCGCCGAAATCGGCGCTTGCACTGGCTGCGATCATGCCGCACGCAACTGTCTTGCGGCCGGCGCTTGGTCACGTCGGGATGATGTCCAGTCAGCAGGCCATATCCGAGGTGTGGCAGCCCATTGCTGATTGGTTGCGGCAAAACGTCGGTTAAAGCAGATCCCGCAACATGGCGATGAGCGGCAGATCAGCTGCCGGCATCTCATAATCCGATAAACGCAACGGGCGCACCCATTTGAGAGCTTGATGCTCAACCGCACATGGCTCACCCTGCCAGCGGCGGCAGACAAACAGCGGCATTAACAGATGGAAATCATCATAAGAATGCGATGCAAAGGTCAGCGGTGCCAAACACGAGGCGGCGGTATCAATTGCCAATTCTTCGCGCATTTCCCGGATTAGCGCTGCTTCCGGGGTTTCCTCTGGTTCCACCTTACCGCCAGGAAACTCCCAAAGACCGGCCATTGCTTTGCCTGCCGGTCGTTGTGCAATCAGCACCCGACCATCGGCATCAATCAAGGCAACGGCGGCAACCAAAACCACTGGTTTATTGGCCATCACGTCGGACTCAGCTGCGGTAGTCGGCATTGATATCGATATAGGCATGGGTCAAATCACAGGTCCACACCGTGGCGCGCCCCCGCCCCAGTCCCAAATCAATATGAATGTTGATCGCTTCGCCGCGCATATGTTCTGCAACCGGTGCCTCGTCATAGCCGTCAACGCGGCGACCGGCCTGGGCGATGGTGACGCCGCCGATCTCGATCGCAAGCAAATCTCGGTCGGCAGGGGCCCCTGACTTACCAACCGCCATCACCACCCGGCCCCAGTTTGCATCCTCGCCGGCAATCGCAGTTTTGACCAACGGGGAGTTGGCGACCGACAGCGCAACGGTGCGTGCCGCCGCTGCCGAAGTCGCGCCGGTGACGCTCACCTCGATCAATTTTTGGGCGCCTTCACCATCACGCACAACCTGTAAGGCAAGATCATGGCAAAGCTCGTTCAGGGCCCGCTTGAAATCTTTCAAACGCGGATCATTCGCGTGTTCAATGATCGCGTGTTGATCACCTGCGCCGGTGGCAAACAACATCACCGAATCACTGGTCGAGGTATCGCTGTCAACAGTGATGCAATTATAGCTTCGGGCAACCGCACGATTAAGCAGCGTTTGCAAGACAGCCGCCGGCAAGCAGGCATCGGTAAATAGAAACCCCAGCATTGTTGCCATATCCGGGGCAATCATCCCGGAACCTTTGGTGATGCCGTTCAAAGTCACGTCGGTGTCGCCAATTTTTGCCGTTCGTGTGGCCAATTTTGGGAACGTATCGGTGGTCATGATGGCAGCTGCGGCACCGGCCCAATCAGCACTGTCGAGCGCGTGATGGGCGCTGTCCATGGCGGCCACAATCGCTTCCGCGTCTAACGGCTCACCAATGACGCCGGTCGAGGCAAGGAAAACTTCCGTGGGCCGGCAGGCAAGCGCCGCCGCCGCCGCACCGGCGGCGCGGTTTACCGCCGCCGCGCCGGCGGCACCATTGAAGACATTGGCGTTACCGGCATTAACCAACAGCCCGCGCGCTTGGCCGGCCGGCAAGTGTTGGCGGCACCAGACCACCGGTGCACCTGCTGTCTTCGACTTTGTGAAAACGCCTGCAACCGTTGTTCCTGGGGCCAGCGCAACCAGTAACAGGTCACGCCGATTACGGTATTTTAACCCTGCCTCGATCGCCCCTAAGCGAACGCCTGCAAGGGGCGGTAAGTGTGGCGACTGCGCGGGTGCCAAAGGCGAGATTGCAAGACTCATATCGTATTCTCTGAACAGGCTGGCTAACGGAAGATGTTTACTGCGCCGGGCTACCATCAAAGTTGAAGCGTTCGACTTTGACATCTTTGCGCAAGTCGTCGAGATAATCGCGGACAATTTCTTGGGTCAATTGTACGGAAATTTGATTCCGCATTTCCTCAAAACTTGGCGGCGTATTGGCGCGTCGATCTTCGACCTTAATCACATGCCAACCAAATTGGGTTTTCACCGGGGTTGGGGTGACGCTACCGGGCTGCAAGGCAAAGGCTGCTTGGGAAAACTCCGGGACCATTTGCTCAGCCGCGAACCAGCCGAGATCACCGCCTTGGGTTTTTGACGGACCGGTTGATTTTTCTTGTGCCAAGGTTGCAAAATCTGCACCTGCGGCTAATGCGGCGATGACATCTTTTGCGGCAGCTTCGGTATCCAGCAAAATATGCCGCGCCTTGACCTCATCGCCGCCGCCTGCCGCTTGTGCCGCCGTCTCTTGATAGCGCGCCTGCAACATTTCCTCAGTCAGCATGGACTCCACTTTTTCGGTCAAAAATACTTGCGCGACAACATCATCAATCGCCGATTTGATCCGCCGCTTGACGTCGGGCCGGGAATCAACGCCAGCGTCTAAAGCAGCCTGACCAAGCAACCGCGAGTCGATCAGACGCTCAAGCAATTGCGGAAACAAAGCGTCGATCGAGCGCTGGCGATATTGCGCCGGTAAGCGTGCATATAACTCGGAAATATCGCTGAACATCACCTCATGATCGCCAACTTTGGCAACAATGGTGGCCGCCGGCGGCACCATTGCAGCGCCGGAACCAGCGGCTGTCTGCGCCATAGCAGCACCCGACATCAGGACCGCCAGGGCCGCAGCTAAACTTAATTTGCCGACCTGAGCCGGATTAAAAAATGCTGTGATCGCCATCGCTTTAGACTCCCAGGAAAAACTGAGCAGTGCCTAGCCCGGATAGCGGCTGATAGCAAGTAAAAGACCGGTCACAGACCGGTCAACAGTCGTTCAGCGACCCATTTATGAAAATCATGGGTTGGCGGGTCCATCACCGGCGAGAAGGTACCGCCGTCAAACCCGGGCGACGCCCGGCCCCGCTGCATCCGCTCAACAACATTCACATCTTCGATAAAAACACCCCGCCAAAGGGCGGCATTCTGCTGCCGTAATTCGGCAAACTCGGCGGTCGTCGCGCGGGCATCGAAATAATAGATCTCGACGCGTTCGATTGTCTGCGTCGGCCCCAATGGGGTCAGCAGAATATGGTACATATGGTCCTTATGCACACCACTGAGCACATTCGGGAAAAGCGCCACATATTCAGCGCCTCGGTGCCATTTTGCCGGCAGGTTGGGTACGCTTGGAAAGCTCTGACCTTGGGCACCCTCGATCTGCCGGTAAACACGGGTGCCTTGCCCGGAGATCACTTCTTGGCCCTCGATATGATAGTGATCTTCAATCCGTGAATAACTGTTTAAGCCAGGGTGAATCCAAGGCAGATGATAGCTTTCACAGTAATTTTCGACGGCGAGTTTCCAATTGGTTTGCAAGGTCAGCTGAAAGGATGAGTCAGCACCGCCATGGTGCAAATCAACGCTGTTAAAATCAACCCAGCGCTCGGCCAATGGGGCGGTGAAGTCGGCGAAATCACCGCCGTCACCGGAGACATTCACAAACACCAGATCGCGCCATTCACCACTGGTCACAGGAACCAGACCAAGTTTCGCGGTGTTAATGCAAGGATGGCGATGGCGGCCCGCGCCACCCACCATCGGTGTGGCCTTTAACTGGCCGTCAAGACCATAGGTCCAAGAATGATACGGACAACGGATCAGCCCCCGGCAGGTGGTCGGGCTTTCCACCAAGGTGACGCCGCGATGCTGGCAGACATTATGAAACACCTGCAAATTACCGTCACGGTCGCGCACCATCAGCAGCGGCACACCGGCAAGTTCCGTTGGATGCAGCGCCCCCGGGCGGGCCACGTCATGGCCAAAGCCAATACACGCCCAGCCATCAAGAAGCAGCCGTTTTTGCTCAAACAACGTTGCCTCGGGATCAACATAAAACGGATTTGGCAAGCCCTTGGCAGTTTGGATTGGCTGCGTTACTTGCTGTAAATGATCAATCAAATCATGATGCTGTGACAGGTCAAACATAAGCACGCTCCCACCGACCGTAAGACCGCGATGGTCGCCCGATGTCGGCACCGGCGCTGCTCTATTTCCGCCCTAAAATCATATTAAAAACGCCACCGGCAGATGCCTGGCTGTACGTCAATCGCCGTAGCTGTTGATCCGGCCATCACGCCATTCGCGATAGATCAAGAACAGGTTCCGCACATAGATGATCAAACCCATGCCTTGGCCGATAATGAAAACGATTTCTTCTTTATGAATCGCATAGGAGAGCAGCACAACGCCACCACCGAAGCTGCAGAACCAAAATGGCAGCGGGATAATGCTGCGGCCAATTCGTTCGCTCATGATCCATTGGATGAAAAACCGCGCGCCAAATAGCATTTGCCCCAACAAGCCGACGGCAAGCCAGATATTAACTGAACTGAAAAGATTGTTTGGATCCGGCAGAAAGGACATTCACATTTCCTCTCGATCAAGCGCTCGTGGTGCCCGACGCATTAACCAAGCGACACCCAAAAGGTCTGGGATACCAACGATTAGCCGGCCAAAATTACTATATTTAGATTGCCCGTGCAATCGCCCCCGATGATTGACCGGTACAACCGTCACATGACAGCCGGCACGTTTTGCCAGAGCGGGCAAAAACCGGTGCATATGATCAAAATAGGGCAGTCGCAAGAACATCTCACGCTCAAACAGCTTCAGGGCACAACCGGTGTCGGGATTGGCATCATTCAGCAACCTGCTGCGGACCCGATTGGCCAGCCGCGAGCCGATGCGTTTTGATAAGCTATCGCGGCGATTAACCCGATGTCCGGTTACCATTCGATAGGCCCGATCATCGGCAGCGTTGAACGCCGCCAGAAGTTTTGGGATATCCGCCGGATCATTTTGACCATCGCCATCGAGGGTGACGATCAAATTACCCCGTGCCGCCTGCACACCACTGTAGGTGCCGGCGCTTTGGCCAACGCGCTTGCTGTGGCGAATAACCCGCAATTGCGCCACCTCGGCTTTTAGACGGGTTAAAATGGCCAGGCTGTCGTCCTCACTGCCATCATCCACATAGATAATTTCAAACTCCGTTACCCCCACGAGCGCCTGCACGATTTCCGCCACCAGGTCGGCAATATTCGCTGCTTCGTTGAGGATTGGCTCCACCACCGAGAGGGTCATGGCAGGGTCCGCGAGCGCAGATTCAGTTGCAGTTGGTGTCGGCGACGGTGTCACGGGTTTAAGCCTTTGTTATCCCAAGTTGGCTTCTTACTCCGATGGCGGCGGCGGATCAACTACCGTCGTGTATACAGACGGATGGTCACGGGCCGGCCACGGGAATAATTTAACCCT
>QCEM01000046.1 GCA_003280605.1 SAR116 cluster bacterium AG-355-O21
GCGTACCGCCATTTGGCGACCTATGAGCCGCCGGTTGTCAGTCGCGTGCATGCGGCCGATGGCCGTCTGCTGGCCGAATATGCCCGTGAAAAACGTATTTTTGTGCCCATCGAAGCGATGCCGAAGCTGGTCATCAAGGCTTTTCTCTCTGCTGAAGATAAACGCTTTTACAGTCACTTCGGCATTGACGTCTTCGGCCTGACCCGTGCGGTGGTGAGCAATGTTCAGGCGCTTGGTTCAGGACGGCGCTTGGTGGGTGCATCGACCATTACCCAACAAGTTGCAAAAAATTTCTTGCTGACCAATGAGGTCTCGCTCACCCGCAAAGCCAAAGAAGCTATCCTGGCACTGCGCATCGAACGGACCCTCGGCAAAGACCGCATTTTAGAGCTGTACCTTAATCAAATTTACCTCGGCAACCGATCCTATGGCGTCGCCGCCGCCGCATTGAACTATTTCAACAAATCATTGGATGACCTATCGGTCGCGGAAGTCGCCTATCTTGCGGCCTTACCCAAAGGGCCAAGCAATTACCACCCAAGCCGCCGACGGGCAGCGGCGGTTGCGCGCCGCAATTGGGTTATTGCGCGGATGCAGGACAATGGTTTCATCGACGACAAGCGCGCCGCGCTGGCCCGCCAAACACCTTTAGAAGTTCGTAACCGCACCGCCGGTGATAGCACCACTGCAGCGTTTTTTGCCGAAGAAGTTCGCCGGGAACTGGTAAGCCGGTTTGGCGAAAACGGCCTTTACGGCGGTGGTTTATCGGTCCATGCAACCCTAGACCCAAAACTTCAAACCATCGCCGATACTGCCCTGCGCAGCGGTTTGGAATATTATGATCGCCGCCACGGCTGGCGCGGCCCGATAACCAATTTAGCGGAGGCCGATAATTGGCGGCCGCGTTTTGCTAAGTTAAAAAAACCTGCCGGTGCACCGGCAAGCTGGAAATTGGCAATGATTGCGGCGGTCGCCGATGATGGCTTGGTGCTCAATTTCGCAACCGGTGACGTCGGTAATATTCCCCTGGCAGAACTGCGCTGGGCACAACCTTGGAAAAAGCACCAGAAACGCGGCAAAAAGATCTCCCATCCGAAACAAGTGGCAACGCGCGGCGATGTGATTCTGGTTGAGCCGGTAACCGAAAATGAAAAAGGCGAAGCCTATCCGGCCGGCACCTATGGCTTGCGTCAAATTCCCGATGTCAACGGCGCGATCGTCGCCCTTGACCCGCATACCGGCCGGATTTGGGCAATGAGCGGCGGTTATTCAGCGAAGCGAAGTACCTTTAACCGCGCCACGCAGGCGCGCCGGCAACCTGGCTCGGCATTCAAACCTTTGGTTTATCTGGCCGCACTTGAACAGGGCTACACGCCTGCGACGCGCATTCTGGATGCCCCTTTCGTGATTGATCAGGGACCTGGCCTCGGTAAATGGAAGCCGGCGAACTATACCAAGAAATTTTATGGCCCGACGCCAATGCGCACCGGCATCGAAAAGTCACGGAACCTGATGACCGTGCGGTTGGCGCAAACAATTGGTATGGAACGGGTGCAAGAAGTCGCCGCACGTTTTAATATCGACAAAAACCTTCCCCCCCGGCTGTCAATGTCGCTTGGCGCCGGTGAGACCACTTTGCTGCGGCTGGTCGCTGCCTATGCAATGCTGGTCAATGGCGGCCGAGAGATTCAGCCAAGCCTTATCGACCGGATCCAGGATCGTGGCGGACGCACGGTCTTTCGTCACGACCGCAGAGCGTGTGTGGCCTGCATCAGCAACGCTTGGTCAGGACAAACACCGCCGCCGCTGGCCGATAGCCGACCGCAAATCGCCGATCCGGCAGCCGCCTATCAAGTGGTCTCGATGTTGCGCGGCGTTGTGCAACGCGGTACCGGCGTTCGGATTGCCAAAATCGGCAAGCCCTTGGCCGGGAAAACAGGCACCTCAAATGATAATATCGACACCTGGTTCATTGGCTTTTCGCCGGATCTCGCGGTTGGCGTCTATGTGGGATTTGATATGCCGCGAACCCTTGGACCCAGCGACACCGGCTCTAATGTCGCAGCACCGATTTTCAAAACATTCATGGAACAAGCACTGGCCGATCAACCGGCGATCCCGTTCCGGCGGCCGCCAGGGGTTCGGCTGGTGCGGATCAATGCCGTTTCCGGCGCCTTAGCCGGTCCGGAGGATAAAAAAGTAATCATTGAAGCCTTTAAACCTGGGACTGAGCCGGCCGGTGAAAGCCTCATCTTAGATGGCGGCGTGGCAGCAAACTTTAGCAATCGGCGATCCGCAAGTGGCCAAGCCGTTGCCGACGGCGCATCAGGTCTGTATTAAAGCTGTGCCGACACCCTCTAAACGCCGCTTACCGGAGCCGATGAATGCGCGCTGAAATCAGCCAAACCGCCGAAGAAATTAAGCAGTCCATTGAACTGCTGAGGAGGCATCTTTGACTTCGATCAAGCTCAAATACGTCTCGCTGAATTAAACGCCTTAGTGAATGACCAGGATCTTTGGAATAATCCTGAAAAGGCACAGGCTTTGCTGCGCGAGCGGACTCATCTGGAAAAAAACATTGCCGAGATAACCTCGTTGGAGAGCGAGCTGTCAGACAGTCTTGATCTCATCGAAATGGGCGAGCTCGAGGGCGACAATGATATTGTCACCGAGGCCGAAGCAAGCCTCGCGGCGCTGCATAAAATTTGCGAGAAAAAACAGATTGAAAGCCTGCTTTCCGGGGAAGCTGACGCCAATGATTGCTTCCTGGAAGTCCATGCGGGCGCGGGCGGCACCGAGGCCCAAGATTGGGCCGAGATGATGACTCGCATGTATACCCGATGGTGCGACGGCCACGGCTATAAAGTGGAATGGATCGAGGAAAGTTCAGGTGAAGAAGCTGGTTTGAAATCAGCAACCATTAAAGTTTCCGGGCATAACGCCTATGGTTGGCTGAAGACCGAAAGCGGCATCCATCGGCTGGTTCGGATCTCACCCTATGACAGCAACGCCCGCCGCCACACCAGTTTTTCCAGTGTTTGGGTGTTTCCTGTGATTGATGACTCGATTGAGATTGAGATCGAGGATAAGGACCTGCGGGTTGATACCTACCGCGCTTCAGGCGCAGGCGGGCAGCATGTTAACCGAACCGATTCGGCGGTCCGCATTACCCATGAGCCGACCGGCATCGTGGTGCAGTGCCAAAATGACCGCTCACAACATCGGAATCGGGCGACCGCCATGAATATGCTGAAAGCCAGGCTGTATGAGCGTGAGCTGCGCCTGCGCGAGGAAGCTGCGACTGAGATCGAAGCCTCGAAATCAGATATCGGCTGGGGCCACCAGTTGCGCTCTTACGTTTTGCAGCCGTACCAAATGGTGAAAGACGTTCGCACCAATGTTGAGACCTCCGATACCCAAGGGGTGCTCGACGGCGACCTTGATCAGTTCCTGGAAGCAGCGCTGGCGCAGCGCCTTGGCAGCGGTACCGACAACAACTAAGGCAGGGATTGCTTAATCCTGGCCGGCCGGGCTCAGACCGTCAATGCCGGCACCGCACACTAAAACCCCGATTGAGGCGCCCTGAAGATCCTTGATCAGGCCCCGTTGCAGGGCGGCGATACCAGCTGCCGCAGCCATTTCGGCAGCGATCCCAAGCTCGTCCCACAGCCAACATGCGGCCGCTTTCATGTCCGCATCCGTAACCAGAACGATATCATCAACATGCGCTTCAATGAGCTCAAAATTGGTTGCCGTCGACTGCCGTGGCGCCAGCGATCCGGCGGTTGTGGTGATCGAGGTGAGCTGCACAGGGTGGCCGGCCCGGCGGCTTTCAAACAAGGTTGCGGCACCTTCAGGCTCAATGCCAATGACCCGCATCTGCGGACGAATTGATTTAGCTGCTAAGGCGGCACCTGCAATCAAGCCACCGCCGCCAATTGAAATCAGCAATACGTCTAGGTCCGGCGCTTGTGCCAGAAATTCCAGTGCTGCGGTGCCCTGACCGGCAATCACCCTAGGGTCGGCAAATGGATGCACATAACTTAGACCCGCCGCTGCGGCGCGCGCCAAAGCGGCGGCATTCGCATCGTCCCAAACAGCGCCCTCGACCACCACATCAGCGCCAAGCTTGGCCAACTGCGCGATTTTGCGCGCCGGCGTGCTGGTTGGCAAATAGATGACCGCCGGTGCGCCTTGCCGCGAAGCCGCATAGGCCACGGCCATTCCATGATTGCCGCCCGAGGCGGTGATCAGACCACGCTGCAATTGCGCAGCCGACAGACTGGCTACGGTGTTACTGGCACCGCGAATTTTGAAAGAGCCGCTTGGCTGTAAACAATCGAGTTTCAAAATCAGCTCGCCGCCAGGGGCAACCGCCTCGCCGCTGGCCCCCACCTTGATGGTTGGCGTTACCCGCACCAGACCTGATATTCGCTGCGCCGCAGCGTCAATATCAGCGAAGCGCACAGTGGCCGCGCTCACACGCTGATCCCGCCATCGGCAACAAATGCTTGGCCGGTGGTATAGGCCGCCTGATCACCTGCCAAATAAAGTGCCAAATCAGCAATTTCCGCGGCCGTGCCCAGACGCCCTAGCGGCTGGCGAGCAATGAAATTTAAGCGTGCTTGCACAGGATCATCAAAGGCATTGATTCGCTGGTCAAGCGACGGCGATTGCACGGTTCCGGGGCAAATCGCATTACAACGCACACCATCGCCAATGAAATCCGCCGCAACCGATTTGGTCAGGCCGATCACCGCTGCTTTGGAAGCCCCGTAAACACAGCGCGACACGATGCCTTTCACGCTCGAGCATACCGACGACATATTAATGATGCTGCCGCCACCAGCAGCAATCATCGCTGGCAGAAAGGCTTTAATCATGCGGAATTGCGCCTTGACGTTAAGATCGAAAGAAAAGTCCCAAGCCCCGTCGTCACACTCAAGGATACTGCCATGGTCAACATAGCCGGCACAGTTAAACAGGATATCGACGGCACCGATATCATCGGCGGCAGCGGCAATGGCGGCGGCGTCCAGAACATCTAACGGCCGCGCCGAGATGCCAGCAATGGCGGCCAATTCGGCCAAGGATTGCGCATTAATGTCGGTGGCGATCACGACCGCACCCTGACTGACAAAAAGCTCGGCGGTGGCACGGCCAATCCCTTGGCCGGCAGCTGTTATCAAAGCGGTTTTTCCGGCAAGCCGCAGCGTCATTATATCTCTCCTGTGCAATCAGGTCCCGCGTCTCGCGGCACGCCATCAATGTGTAATCGTTTTCCCGACCGCCGCCAACCCTTGCGCATGTCATCAATCCCGATGCCAACAGCGGCCGCCGGCGCGGGAACGCCACGACGGCGTCAGGGATACCACCGATGCAGCGCGGCAACAGCCGAATAATAGTCTATGAAAATATCCTCATCGGCGCTTTTGAGGTGGTGAAAGTCTTGCTGGCATGACCTGATTTCGCCTATCTTCACTGCAGCTCAATAACAAGCCATTGCGATATTTGCCGCATCAATTGCCGCTGACCGCGCCGGAAACAAACGGCTGCGGCATTAAAAATAAGGGAAGCACATATGTCCGAAGCGCCGCTTACAATCCGTCTCAACCCTGCCGATAATGTTGTCACCGCGCGCACCGAAATTACCGCCGGCCTCGTGGTGCCCGGCGAAAATGTCATCGCCGCCGAAGCTATTCCTCGTGGCCATAAGCTGGCGACCCGCCCGATCACACAAGGCGAAGAGGTGCGCAAATACAATCAAGTCATCGGCTTTGCCAGCAGCGATATTGCGGCAGGCGGCCATGTGCACGTGCAAAATGTCGAGATGCAGGATTTTGACCGTGACTATGCCTATTGCGAGCATGTCCGGCCAACCGAATTTATAAGCGCCGCCGAACAAGCGACCTTTCAAGGTTTTCGGCGTCCGAACGGCAAAGTCGGCACCCGCAATTACATCGGCGTCTTATCAAGTGTGAACTGCTCTGCCACGGCGATCCGCTATATCGCCGACGCCATTGGCCCGGAAATTATGGCGCAGTATCCGAATATCGATGGCGTGGTGGCCTTCCCGCATGCCACAGGCTGCGGCATGGCCACCTATGGCGACGGCTATGAAAACCTGCTGCGCACCTTATGGGGCTTTGCCGGACATCCCAACTTTGCCGGTGTGCTGCTGGTTGGCCTTGGCTGTGAAGCGATGCAGATCGACTTTCTTTTAGATGCCTATGGCCTGAAGCGCGGCGAAAGCTTACAGACCATGAATATCCAAGATGCCGGTGGCCTGGCTAAAACCGTCGATTGGGGCAGCGGCCTGATCAAAGACATGCTGCCGGCGGCAAATATGGCGGTGCGCGAAACCTGCCCGGCCAGCGAAATCACTTTGGCGCTGCAATGCGGTGGCTCTGACGCGTATTCGGGGATGACGGCCAATCCAAGCTTGGGGGCGGCAGTTGACCTTTTGGTGCGCCATGGCGGCACCGGCATTCTTGCCGAAACGCCGGAAATTTACGGTGCTGAACATTTGTTGACCCGCCGTGCCGTGAGCCGCGAAGTCGGTGAAAAGCTGATTGATCGGATTAAATGGTGGGAGGCGTATACCGAGCGTAACGGCGGCGCCATGAACAACAATCCCTCACCCGGTAATAAAGCAGGTGGTTTAACTACAATTTTGGAAAAGTCACTGGGGGCATTTGCGAAAGGCGGGACCAGCAATCTATGCGGGGTTTATCGCTATGGTGAGCCGGTCGATACTAAAGGTTTCGTATTTATGGACAGCCCCGGATATGATCCCTGCTCGATCACAGGTGAAGTTGCTTCCGGCGCCAATGTGGTTTGCTTCACCACCGGCCGCGGCTCGGTCTATGGGTGCAAACCGGCACCAAGCCTGAAGCTGGCAACCAACTCCGAGATGTACAACCGATTGTCAGACGATATGGACATTAACTGTGGGGTCGTGATCGACGAAGGTGTGTCCATCGCCGATATGGGCGAGCGTATTTTCAACCGCGTCATCGAAGTTGCCTCAGGGGGCCAAACCAAAAGTGAAGCACAAGGTCTTGGTGATCATGAGTTCATTCCTTGGCAAGTCGGCGCCGTAATGTAGTGGCCGATTTTTGGTCAAGTTATCTCGGTCGGTTGCGCCTGAAAGTTGGCAATGACCTGGTGCTGATGCCAGGCGCACGGACGGTTATGGAACGGGCGGACGGGAAAATTTTGCTTGAACGGCGAGCCGACTTTGACATTTGGGGGTTGCCCGGCGGCAATGCTGAAGACGGGGAGCCGATTGAGCAAACCATGTACCGGGAGTTGCAAGAGGAGGTCGGCATTACCGCCCTTAATCTTGTGCCTTTCGGCTATTCGTCACAACCTGACCTGGAAGCCTTTTGCTACCCAAACGGTCACGAGATGCATTCTTTCTGTTTGAATTTCCATCTAACGCGCTGGGACGGTGACCCGCATGTTGCTGACCTGGACGAAAGTTTGGCGATTGATTGGTTTGATCCGGCCGCGCCCCCCGACGATCTTTTGCCGCAGCATAAAAGAGCTTTGAAACACTTTCTTGTCTATCAAGCCGGCGGCGGCTTTCAGTTGTTTTAACCATGGTCGCCGAGCCCCCACAAAAATCGCTTTTGATCCTGCCGGGATCGGCCGAGTTTATGGCTTTTGATGCGCCGCCGGTGAGCGATGTAGTGGTTCCTGCCAGCGATGACCAGGCCACCACAGCAACACATCACGATGTCATTTATCCGGCAGGGGCCGTTAATTGCGCGGTTGAGATCACTGCCGCTTCGGCGCTGACCGCCAGCGATGTGGACCCCGAGCGCCCCCAACAGGCGGACCTCGCCGGCGATCCCATTGATGGACCGCAGCCGGAAGAAGCGGCAATGGCACCCTTCAGCGCCGCCGATTACAGCCGTTTACGCGGGCAACATGGCCCGTCCCGCGCGGTATTATGCCAGCCGGCCGAACACGGCTTTGATCATCACTGTTTGCTTGCGGCCTTGGAGACCCTGCAAACTGCGGATGCATTTGCAGGGCAACATCTGACAGCGGCCGTTGCCATTGTTGCCAGCGACGTCAGCGATCATGAGATGGAAGATTTAACTGCCGCCGGTTGCTGTGCCGGCCGCTTTCACATGGAGCCACAACCAAGCCAATTGGATTGGTCTGATCTTGACCGTCTTGCGTGGCGCATCCATGACTTTAATTGGCATGTTGAATTACGCATGGATGGCCGTTATCTGCATGCGGTTGAAGCACGATTACGGGATTGGCCAGGCCCCATCGTCATTGAAAACTTTGGGCATTTTTTAAAACCCGTCGGCCAAAAAGATGATGGCTTTCGCGCCCTCTTACGATTGATCGATCGGGACAAGGCTTGGGTTAAGTTAGCTGACCCGGCCGCTTTATCGGTTGCCGGGCCGCCACATTACGAAGATTTGGCGGCCCGCGCCCGCGATCTGATCGCCTTTGCCCCTGAACGCATGCTTTGGGGCGACAATGTTGCTGCCACGCCAGGCCAGCATTTTAGCGCCGCCGCCTATGCAGCCTTTCAAGACTGGTGCGACAGCAGCGCCCAATTACACGCCATCATGGTCAGCAATGCCGAGGCAATCTACCGATTTGAGCCATGGACCATGCCCCCTGATAATGACTCGCTTGGCGCTTAATCCGCAGCTTTCAGAAAATCAAAATCACAGCCCTCGTCAGCTTGTAGAATTTGATCATAGTAGAGCTTTTGGTAGCCCCGTAACGGGCTTGGTTTGATGCTTGGCCCCATTGCCGCTTGCCGGCGTTCCAGTTCGGCCGCATCAACCAATAATTCGATCCGCCGCTCGGCCACCGAGAGGCGAATCCGATCGCCGTCCCGTACCAAGCCCAATGGCCCACCTGCCGCCGCATCCGGCGACACATGCAAGACAATGGTGCCATAGGCGGTGCCGCTCATTCGGGCATCAGAGATTCGCACCATGTCCTTTACGCCCGCTTCAGCAAGCTTCCGAGGGATCGGCAGATAGCCTGCTTCCGGCATCGCCGCAGGGGCGCTTGGGCCAGCATTTTGCAGCACCAGATAATCATTTGCTTGCAGGTCTAAGTCAGGATCATCAATGCGTCTGGCAAGATCATCAAGAGACGAGAAAACCACCGCCCGGCCTTCGCCCTCAAACAGGCTTGGGTCTGCTGCCGAGCGTTTCAAAATGGCACCCCGAGGTGCCAAATTGCCAAATAACGCCACCAACCCCCCTTGGGCATAGATCGGATCATCCATTGGCCGCACCACACGGCGATCAACATAGGGGTGCTCGTCCGCCAGCCGTTCGCCAAGGGTTTGTCCCGTCACCGTTTGGCAATCAAGATGCAATAGGGGTTTTAATTCTCGTAAAATGGTCCCCAAACCACCTGCGGCAAACAGATCTTCCATATAAAATTCGCCGGTTGGTTTCAGGTCAATCAGGACCGGTGTCTCATCGCTTAAGACATTCAAACGGTCCAAATCAATCTTGATCCCAAGGCGCCCGGCAATTGCCGTCAAATGCACAATCGCATTGGTCGAGCCGCCAACGGCGAGCAACACGCGCAGGGCATTTTCAACTGATTTCGGGGTCATAATCTGGCGCGGTAATAGCTGATCGGCGGCCGGTGCGACGGCCAGCTCAAAGGCGCGCCTACCGGAATATTCTGCCGCCCGCAGCCGGTCGGCATGCACCGCCGGGATCGCGGCGGTACCCGGCAATGCCATGCCCAATGTTTCTGTGATGCAGGCCATGGTCGAGGCGGTGCCCATAACCGCGCAGGTGCCGGCCGTAGTCGCCAACCGTCCTTCGATGCGTTTTATTCCGGCGGCGTCAACTTCACCGGCGCGGTACTTTGCCCAAAACCGCCGACAATCGGTGCACGCGCCGAGCCGCTCGCCATCAAGCGGGCTGGTCATCATTGGTCCGGTGATCAGGGAAATGACCGGCACATCAGCATTGGCGGCGCCCATTAATTGCGCCGGTAATGTTTTATCGCAGCCGCCAATCACCACAACCGCATCCATCGGCTGGGCGCGGATCATTTCTTCCACATCCATGCTCATCAAATTGCGGTACATCAAGCTGGTCGGATTTAAAAATGTCTCGCCAAGCGAGATTGTCGGAAAATCCATCGGCAAACCGCCGGCGGCAAGAACGCCGCGTTTTACCGCCTCAACCAGTTCCGGCATGGCGCGATGGCAGGCATTATAGTTGGACGGCGAGGAGCAAATGCCCACAACCGGCTGGTCCATGATCTCGCGGCTATAGCCCATCGCGCTGGCAAAGCTGCGGCGCAGATAAAGGCTAAAATCATTATCGCCATAATTGGTCAGCCCATTTGCCAAACCTTTTGGACCATCACTCATGTCTCGCTCCTTAAACCAAACCGCATTGCGACCCGCCGTTAATTGCCAAGCCGGTTCTGATCTGAAACAGTGTCACCGACAGGGAAAGCTTGCAAGGAGGGTCCAATGAAGGCCGCTGTGCTATATGAACCAAATACCCCGCTGGTGATTGAAGAAATCAGTACCCGTAAACCGAAACCGCGCGAGGTACTGATTCGTACCGCTGTCAGCGGCTTGTGTCATTCTGATTTACACTTCATCGAAGGGCTTTATCCGCACCCGTTACCAATGGTGTTGGGCCATGAGGCATCCGGCATCGTTGAGCAGGTCGGCGATGAGGTCAGTTATTTGCAGCCTGGGGACCATGTTATCACCTGCCTATCGGTTTTTTGCGGTACCTGCGAAAACTGTACCGCCGGCAGGCCGGTTATTTGCACCAATACCGATGTCAAATTACCGCCAGGGCAAGCTGACCGCCTGCAATGGCAGAAGTCGGCGCAATTGCACACTGGGATGAATCTCTCGGCATTCGCTGAACAAATGCTGGTTCACGAAAATGCCGTTGTCAAAATTCGTAAGGACATGCCGCTTGATCGTGCCGCCTTGATTGGTTGCAGCATCATCACCGGCTTTGGTGCGGTGTCGAATACGGCCAAGGTCGCGCCCGGCGAAACTGTTGCGGTGATCGGTTGCGGCGGCGTCGGTATGGCCGCCATTAACGGTGCTTATATTGCCGGGGCGGCGCGGATCATTGCGGTTGATACCAATCCTGTAAAACTGCAATTAGCGGCCAAGTTAGGGGCAACCGATCTTGTTAATCCAAATGACGGTGACCCGGTTGAACAAATCAAAGCGCTGACCGGCGGCGGCGTGCATCACGCCTTAGAATGTCTTGGCTTGAAAAAAACCGCCGAGCAAAGCTTTGAAATGCTGGCCTTTGGCGGCACCGCTACGATCGTCGGCATGGTGCCTTTTGGCGAGAAAATCGAGCTGCATGGCTTTGATTTCCTGCGCGAACGCCGGATCCAAGGCTCGTCAATGGGATCTAACCGGTTCCGAACCGATATGCCGCGGCTGATCGAGTTGTACCTGCAGGGTCGCCTACATTTGGACGATTGGATCTCAAATAAAATCAAACTTACCGAAATCAACCAAGGCTTCGACGCCATGAAAGCTGGGAAAGCCGTGCGCACGGTGATCGATTTCGAAATCGCCTAAGGCGTAAATTCGGCATACAGGCGGCGTAATTCCATGGCATGGAAAAATGCCGCCTGAGCTCCGTCTTCGGGACCGAAATAGCGGCCAATTTCATGACAGGTCGAAAAAAATCCACGTGCCGGTAGGCCGGTCTTTCGCGCCGAGATGACCACAGCCGCCCGCAATGGCTTGCCGGCGGCATGATCGGCACGGATCAGGCGATCAAGTGCCTCGGCCGTTTTGCGGATCCGCAAAGGTGCCGGAACGTCAAGGCGATCCGCCAGGGCGCGGTAGCTGATGCAAGTTTCGGTTTGTGCCAATTCCTCGAGCACGGCGGGTAAGCGTGCTTGCCAATCGCGCGCCGCCATCATCTCACCCGTAATCCTTTCATCCTGCCGCCAATCTTTCGGCCGCGAATATGATGTGGCCGCCGATGGCCGTTTGCAAGCCTGCATGTTATAGATGCCGGTAACCTTTCAACAGCCCCTCAAGTGACACCGATATGACGGCATTTCGATCCGGTCTTTTTATTGTCTTATTCTATGGCCTGACCACGCTGATGGCGATTTCGGGCCTGCCGTTACTTTTGGGGCCCCGGCGTTGGACCTGCGGTTGGCGAAATTTATGGATTAAGTTATCGCTTTGGTGCCTGACCTGGTCGGTTGGCCTGCGCCACGAAGTGCGTGGCTTGGAACATCTTGGTGATGGTCAGGTGTTGGTTGCGGCCCAGCATCAATCGGCGTGGGAAACCTTGGCCCTGCATCTGGCGATTGACGATCCGGCCCTGGCCTTGAAGCGGGAACTTTATCGCATACCGCTTTTCGGTTGGTACCTGAGCAAGGTGAAAATGGCGGCAATTGATCGCAGCGGCGGTGCCAGCGCCCTTAAGCGCATGGTGACCGATGCCCGCCGGCTTGCCGACGCCGGCCGGCCATTGCTTATTTTTCCGCAAGGCACACGTGTTTCCCCGGGAACAAAGGCACCCTATCTGCCGGGGGTTTTCGCCCTGTATAAAGCCCTTGGCCGGCCCTGCGTGCCGGTCGCCTTAAATTCAGGTTTTTTTTGGGGGCGGGCGGCATTCATCAAACGCCCCGGCACCATCACATTGGCGTTTTTAGAGCCGATCGCGCCCGGCCTTAGTCGAGCGGAATTTATGACGACCTTAGAGACACGGATCGAGACGACAACGGCAGCGTTAGCTGCCGAGGCCTCGGCTCAGCTTGGCAAATAACCGCCCAAGGCCCGCTCTACGATTTATCGAAGGGTCATTTTAAGAATATGAATATTTGCAAACGTTCCCGGCTCGGCCAATGCGGTGAGCTTTTTCCACAGCCCGTTACGCACCCGATGATAGCCTTGCACACCCGATATATCGGTCGCTGATAGCGTGCTCAGATAAATATTCATGGCATCGCGGATATAGGGTGTGAGCGGGCCAATCCGCGCCCGCGCCGCATTGTCCGTGATCTCTAGCGAGAATTGAAATAACGCCGTCACCGGAACATCCGAACTCGACCGTAAAGTGACCACCATATCGGTTGTCTTCACAAAGGCATGTTCCTTGCCGCCCGGCGTCATTGGGGGTGGCGGTACGCTTGGGACGACGGGAACAGGTGGCTTTTCGACCACGACCGGATCTTCAAGACCCAGCAACACCCGCAATCCAAAATCAGGTACAATCCCAACGATAGCGGCACCGATCCCGGCGCCGAGGATCAGCACAAGCGGCAATAAAATAAAAATCAAAAGCTTTTTCATTAACGCCTTGTCCTGCGGGGCTTACCGACCGATGGCATATCCCTGCATGCCACGCGGGTTTGCCGCTGCTTTCAGCAAACTGCCATCCTGCACGGCACCGGTCAACCGGCCTTCCGACCAATCATCACCGACAATGATATCATGGCCGCGGCGGCGCAATTCGTCGACCGTTGCTGCCGGCATACGGCCTTCAAGGACCAGCCGCCCCGGCTTGGCACCACGCGGCCAAAACGATGACGGGAAATGTTCGCTATGGAAGGCGGGACAATCAATCGCTTGCTGTAAGTTCATGCCGTGATCAACGTGATGCAAGAACATTAACCCCTGCCATTGATCCTGCTGATCACCACCTGGTGTCCCAAACGCCATATAGGGCCGACCATCCCGCAGCACCATTGACGGCGATAAGGTTGTCCGGGGTCGTTTGCCTGCGACCAAGGCTGACGGCGAGGCCGGGTCCAACCAGAACATCTGCCCGCGATTGCCCAAGCAAAAGCCAAATTCCGGAATAATCGGTGAGCTTTGCAGCCACCCGCCACTTGGGGTTGCCGATACCATATTGCCAAATCGATCAATGATATCCAGATGCACCGTATCACCGCGGCTGACGCCGCTTTTTGAGACCGTCGGCTCGCCAACGCCCATCGCTTCGGCAGCGGCGTTCAGACTACGATCGGTATTTTGCTGAAAGCTTAAATCAACGTCATAACCGCTTATTTGCCCGGGCCGGAGCGCCATTGATGCGGTGGCCGCGATCAGCTCCGCACGCTCCACGGCATAGTCAGCCGACAGTAATTGGGCCATTGGCACATCGACAAAGTTCGGATCGCCGTAAAACGCTTCACGGTCCGCAAACGCCAACTTTGTTGCCTCGGTAAACACGTGAATAAAATCCGGGCCGGTTGGATCCATGGCCGCGATATCCAAGCCAGACAGCATCGATAGCTGTTGCAACAACGCCGGCCCTTGGCTCCACGGACCGCATTTACAGAGCGTATAATGTTTGTAATCAAGAGTGGTCGGGGTTTCAAAATGCGCCCGCCAACCGGCCATGTCTTGGCCTGTCAACAAGCCGCTATGGCGTTCGCCGGTCGCATCCATAAAGCTGTTATCACGGCAAAAACGATCAATTCCGTAGGCAATCCAGCCTTCCGCCCAAATCAGCCGGGCACGCTCAATTTGTTGCTCACGGCTTCCGCCATCGGCTTCCGCCTCGCGGACCAAACGCTCATATGTATCTGCTAAGACTGGGTTGCGGAAAATTGTTCCTGCCGCCGGCACCTGGCCACCGGGCAGATAAAGTGCTGCCGAACTGTGCCATTCATCGACAAATAACTGGCGTACCGATTGAATCGTTGCGCTGACCCGCGGCACCAAAGGATAGCCGTCGCGTGCATAGCCGATGGCATATGACATGACCTCGGACAACCGCATTGTGCCATAGCGTCGCAGCATCAGACACCAGCCATCAAATGCGCCGGGAACAACCGCTGGTAACAGCCCGCTGCCAGGGATCAAATCTAATCCGAGGTCGGCAAAAACCTCCATCGTCATCGCCGCCGGGGACGGCCCTTGAGCGCAGATGACCAGTACTTGATCTTCGTTCGCGGCATAAACCAGCGCAGGCATATCACCACCGGGACCGTTCAAATGCGGCTCAACAACTTGCAATGTAAAACCAACCGCAACGGCCGCATCAAAGGCATTGCCACCTTTTTCTAAAACCGCCATGCCAACGGCCGAGGCAAGCCAATGTGTTGAGGCGACAACGCCAAAAGTGCCAAGAATTTCCGGACGTGTGGTAAACATGAGCACTTATCCCTGCCAGTTGCTGACGTTGCGCGGCCGATTATAGGCGGCAGCCGGCACGGACGCAAACACCTGCCTGTGAGGCTTTGTTTTCAAGAATATTTCTGGCCTGAATATTGCTTAACCTATGGCATGGAGCATTTTTGCACATCTTGGAGGCGGTAAATGATCAACGGCAGTGCTGCATTGGCAATTCTTGGCGGCGATATGGGCGGCGGCGGCTCGGCACCAACCATGTCGGCAATCGCAGCTTTTCGGCAATATCAGCGCGATCAAGTCGGCGAACGAACCAAATTTATGAACCGTGAAGATGTGCAACGTGAAATCGACTATTTCCGCAAGCAGGCCGGAAAAACCGGCAGTTTAGAGGAATTAATCGACAATCGGCGCTTGTTAACCTTCGTTGCAACAGCCTTCGGCCTCGAGCAGGAAGCCACGCAACCAGGCAAAATTAAAGCCATCCTGAAAAGTGATCCAAACGATATCAACTCCTTTGCAAACCGTCTGCGCGACCCACGATTTGGGGAAATGGCCAAACATTTCGATATACCGAATACCGGTATGGTAAATTTAAACCGTGCCTCAAAGCAGGACACGTTGATTCAAAAATACTTAACCAATTCGTTTGAAAAAGACCTCAGCAATAAAAACCCTGCTGTTCGCGACGCGGTATTTTTTCTGCGACGGATTAATGATGTGAACAGCAGCTATGATGTTCTTGGCGATATGGCGATGCGGAAAATCGTTACCGAGGCCCTTAACATTCCCGCACAAACCGCCAACCAGACCCTCAGCACCCAAATCGGCTTGATCGATCGTAAGTTGAAACTGGATAAGCTCAAAATCTCCTCCGCCGAGGAAGCAAAATTGACACTCGCCGACGCGCTCAATACGGATATAACAAAACTCACTGAAGCAATTGCAAAAATCTCCTCGGCAGAGGCGCAA
>QCEM01000047.1 GCA_003280605.1 SAR116 cluster bacterium AG-355-O21
GTCCGGCAAGTCAGGGGTATCCCAGCTTGATTTTGCATGGCGCAATAACAGTAGCCGCATGAAACGCTGTTTCCCAAAGCTGAGGTGCTCAGCCGACGCTATCACAACAAATTGATTATGTGCTCGAAAAGCCTGTTGCGCACCTGCAAATGCCGCAGATTTTTGCCGCTCATGGCTGCCATGTCAGTTGTTTCGGCCATGATTATTATGCTGAAAACACTTGCTTTTTTAAAGTGCGGAATTATAACGATAGTTATAGTAACTATTGTAACTATCTTCTGATTATGGACCGCGAAAATTTAGATCGAAACTTTGGTTTTCTGGCGCATGACGTTGCCCGATTGATGCGGGTTGCGTTTGATCGGCGTGGCCGCGAACTTGGTTTAACACGCTCGCAATGGTGGGTTCTAACGGCGCTATATGCCTTAGACGGGGCACCACAGTCGACGCTGGCCGCCTTCATGGACGTTGAAAAAGCCACTCTTGGACGCTTGATTGACCAATTGGAAGAAAAAGGCTGGGTTGAGCGTTGCCCAGATTCCGAGGACCGGCGTGTTAAGCGGGTTTTTTTAACAGCACGGGTGCAATCGTTAATGCGCACCTTGCGGACAGTCGCTTCAGAAGTGCGGAGTGACGCCCTGGCCGGCTTATCGGATCAGGAACATGAGGCGTTTTTGAGCGCCTTGGTAAAGGTAAAAATGAATTTATTACGCATGACGGGCGCGCCGGACGATATTGCCGTGGGGCGCTCAAAGGTAGCCGCAGATGACTGATTCAGCGGACGAATTATCGCCGGCAGATCGTGCCGCGTTGGCTGAAGGAGAGCGTGAAGGCGGCAAACCTGGGCGCTGGAAGCGGATGGTTCTGCGGACATTTTTGTTAATTGTGATCCCGCTTGTCGCGCTTTGGGTTGTATCAAGCTGGTATGCACAATCTGGCCGATATGTGACCACCGATAATGCCTATATAAAAACCCCTGTGATTGCCGTTAGTCCAAGCATTGATGGTCGAGTTGTCGATGTCGCGGTACGCGAAAACCAGACAGTCAAGAAAGGCGATCTGCTGTTTCGCTTAGACCCGAAACCGCATCAAATCCAAGTTCGCATGACAGATTCTCGATTGGCCGCCGTGCGCTACGATATTGAGACGATGCGTGCAGATTATCGTCAAACCTTGTCAGAGATTGCCGAAGCGCAGATCAATGTTGATTTTTATAAACGGCAGTTTGACAGGCAAAAAAAGCTGCAACGTGCCGGCGTAACAACTTCGGCCCGGGTCGAGCAGGTGGAATTTGACCATAACGCCTCTCGTCAGCGTTTGGCGGCGTTGCGGCAAAAAATCCGTAAGGTTTTGGCGGGGCTTGGCGGTGATCCCAATCAAGTCATCGAAGCTCACCCGCTGTATCTGCAAGCGCAAGCCGACCATGATGCGGCGCTGCTTAACTTGGCTTTTAGCGAGGTGCGGGCGGCAGATCAGGGAACCGTCACGCGGTTGCGCATGGAATCTGGTGAATGGGTGGAAGAAGGTAAACCGGTTTTTGGACTGATCGCCGGTGGTGAGATTTGGATCGAAGCTAATTTGAAAGAAACTCAGCTGACCCATGTGCGTGTAGGACAACAAGTGACGTTTGAGGTTGATGCCTATCCGGGCCAAGAGTTGCGTGCAAAAATCCATTCAATCAGCCCTGCAACGGGTGCTGAGTTTGCTGTCTTGCCGCCACAAAATGCCAGTGGAAATTGGGTCAAAGTCGTTCAGCGGATTCCGGTTCGGTTGGAGATTGAACAAGATGCCACAACGCCGCCATTGCGCGCCGGCATGACGGCCTCAATCTCGATCGATACCGAGCGTGACAGGCAGTTAATCAACCTAGTGGATGAAGCGATCGCAAAAATCCGCGAAACAGCGATGGGCGGAAAATAGCGCAGATATCAGCATGCCTATGCGGCCGTCGTATTTCTTTAATCTTTTGTGCCGATAGTGGTTGGGGAAACAGTTTTAGGGGCATCTTATGGCGGCATCTGGTTCAAAATTTCTGTTGGTCGTGTTCGACGGGTTGCGCCGGGAACTGATTACTCCGGAACGGATGCCGAACCTGCACCGGTTTCGCTGCCAAGGGGTCGACTGTCCTGCAAGCCGCTCGGCCATGCCAAGTGAAACCCGGGTGCAAGTCTCAAGCTTTGTAAGCGGCTGCTACGCCGGTGGTCATGGCATTATGGGGAATAGTTTTTACGATCCGGCATTAGGCTTTGACGGGCCAATGGACACCTCTAATTTAGAGAAAATGCAGATTGCTGAAAAACGCTATCCAGATGGTGTCTTCGCGGCCCCCGATCTGGGTGGTTTGCTGCATCAAGCAGGGCTAAATTTGGTCACGGCCTCGACCGGTAAAATTGGTAATGCGCGGTTGCTGAACTACCATGCGGCAGCGCGCCAGCAAGTCGCTTACTCAATTCATGGTCCCGAGGTGTCCAGCCCGGCTGCGGATCATGCCGCCATTGAGGCGAAATTTGGGCCGGTGCCGGAAACTGATTTGCCACATGTGGCCGTCGCTGATTATCTGAGCACGTTGATCCTTGAGCATTTCATTCCCCGTCATGATCCCGATGTCTTGATTGCGTGGTATTCGGAACCTGACATGAGCTACCACTATCGGGGTATCGGCTCGACCGAGGCGAATGCCGCCATGGCCGGCGTCGATCAGGCTTTCGGTCGGCTCTTGGATTGGTGGGAAGCTGAAGGTAAAGCGGCGGGTTGGCAAATTATCGCGGCGTCAGATCATGCCCATATTACCGTCACCGGCAGTTTCAATCTGGCAACAGAAATGCAAGCGGCAGGCTTTAAGGTTGGTAACGCCATCGGCCCCGATGTCGATATTGCGGTGACGGCCGGCTACACCGGGACGGTTTTTGTGCGCAATCGCCAAACCAGTCTGATCGACGACGTGCTGGCCTGGATGCAAGATCAACCGCATTTAGGCATGCTGTTGGCGCGTGACTGTCATGGTGCTGCCACCGGGGCGTTCGACCTCAGTGCAATTGGCATTACCGGGCCGCGTGCACCGGATATCTTCTACCTTGGCCGAACCACCGATACAATTGATGTGCATGGTCTAAACGGCACCTGTTTAAACGGCAATGACGGCCTGCCGATTGGCGGCAGCACCCATGGCGGCCTGCACCCCAAGGAGCTAAATAATTTTTTATCACTGGGCGGTGATCGCTTTCAGCCGGCCGCAAGCTTTGACGGTGCCTGTGGTGTTGTTGATGTGGCCCCAACCATCCTAGACGGCTTGGGATTAGCGGTGCCACATACCATGCATGGGCGCTCGTTACTGGCAGCGTTGGCAAAAGATCAGGCTGACCAATCGGAAAAAATTTGGGAACTCGGGCGCGGTCAGTACCTGCAAGAACTGTCAATCACCACAGTAGCCGGCGGCCACGCCTATATTAATGGTGGCCGACGACTGCAGTGATTGTGGCGGTGCGTGTCTAGGCCTTCGGTAAACCAACCACGCCGGCGCTGACCAATGAGTCAATTTCCGCATCGGTGACCCCAAATTCACGTAAGACGGCAGCACTATGTTCGGCAAGATAAGGCGGTGGGCCGCTTGCTGACGGGCCGTCGTTATCGGCCATGAAGGCGCTGCCGACCAAGGTTAAGCCGTCGTCAAAACCAGCGGGTGCGGGTACTTTCTGCAGCACGCCGCGATGCTGTAATTGCGGCGTTTCACTTGCTTCGGCAACCGATCTCACCTTGGCGATCGGCACCCCATGGGCAGCCAAGCGTACTTCCCAATTGGCCGCGCTATCGCTGGCAAAGGCTTTAATAATCAAGGCTTTTAAAGCCTCACGATTTTCAATCCGTGCCGCGATTGTCGCAAAGCGTGGATCGGAAATTAAATCAGCTTGGCCAATTTCTTCAAAAATGCCGGCGACATGATTTTGCTGTGTGGCGGCCATCAGCACCTGACCTTCGCCGGTCGGAAAACAATCAGCTGTCGGCATCAAGGTGGCGGAGCTGTTGCCGAACAACCCGCCAGGGTTGCCGTCAACCAGATATTGCCCAAACCCAGACGCCTGTAGCGTGAGCGCCGCATCCAGCATTGCGACGTCTAAAAATTGCCCTTCGCCGGTTCGCTCGCGCCGAAACAGTGCGCCGGCGATGGCATAGGCGGCGGTCATCCCAGTCATCATATCAACGGGAAAATATCCGGTGCGGGTTGGGCCGCTTTCAGCGGAGCCATTATTGGCCATCATCCCTGCTGCGGCTTGAACAGCCCCATCATAGGCAGCGTCGCGGGCCTTTGGTCCCTGATTGCCAAAACCGGTCACTGCGCAGTAGATGATGGTCGGATTGACGGCTTTGACGGCCGCATAATCAAGTCCCAGACGGTCAACCACACCGCCGCGAAAGTTATGCAAAACAACATCACTATTGGCAACGAGTTTGAAGGCAACTTCTTTGCCGCGAGGATCTTTAAGGTCTAGGGCAAGGCTACGTTTACCGATATTCATTGCCAGGAATGACGATGCCATATCAATATCTGCAAGCCGGCTTGGTAACATCCGGTTACGCATTTGGTCGCCAATCTTCGGCGGTTCGATTTTAATTACGTCAGCACCTAATAAGGCAAGCTGCGTGGCGGCGAAAGGTGCCGCTAAAACCTGGCTGAAGTCGATAATTTTGATTCCGTCGAAGGCTTTTGCCATTGATTCTCTCCCATCCCTGTCGGCAGAGATTAACCAGCTTCAGGAAGGCCTGCAATGGTCTGCATCGCGCGTTTTGACAAGTGATGGAAGCGCCAGCTTAGGACCACCGAGGCAACACTTAAGCCAATCACCAAACCAGCCCAAATGCCGGCCCCTTGAAAGTCCAGGGTGAAGGCCAGAATAACCATGGAGGTGCCGCCAACGCCCCAATAGCTGATGACTTGCATGCACATTGGTATGGTGGTGTCTTTCATGCCGCGAAGGGCACCGGCACTGACCGCCTGAATGCCGTCAACCAGCTGAAAGAATGCCGCGACGGTGATGAATGTGACCGCTAAGGTTATGGCGGCCTGATCATTGGCGCGATCTTTGTCCAAGAACAACTCGGCAATGTCTTGGGCGAAGACAATTAAGCAGCTCGCCGACAATACGGCAAAGCCGATTGATAAGCCGATGCCGACGATCCCAACTTGCCGGGCATCCCGCAGATTATCCCGGCCAATCGCTAAGCCAACGCGGACCGTGACGGCTTGTGACAGGCCCATTGGCACCATAAACACAACTGCGGTAGCTTGGATTGCGACGGCATTGCCGGCAAGCGCATCGGCGCCAATTAAGCCCATCAAAAAAGTTGCCAGCGCAAACATGCCAACCTCGGCGATAATGCCAAAGCCGATCGGGCTGCCAAGTTTAAAAATCGCCGTAAAATGCGGCCAGTCAGATTTCCAGGTGCCAGCCAATAATTGATATTTTCGGAAATGCTTGTCGCGCAGGCAAAAGCCCAGCAAGACGACGAACATTAACCAACTGACAAGGGTGGTCGATAGGCCCAACCCAACCAATTCCAAGCGTGGCAAGCCGAAGGCCCCAAACATCAACACATAATTGCTGAGCCCGTTGACGCCAATCGCTGCCAGCATAATGATCAACGCTGACCTCGGCCGGCCATGTGCGGAAATGAAGTTACGCAAGACCAAGAAGCCGAAACTTGGCAGCAGCGACCAGAGCACAGCCTGCACATAGCCGCCGCCAAGTGCTGCTATATGCGGGTCTTGCCCTAAAAGCACCAGGACCGTTTCAATATGCGACAGGAAGATCATGCTGGGAATGGATAAGGCCGTCATCACCCAAAAACCCTGCTGCACGCTGCGACGGATACCGTTAGAATTACCGCGACCGATATCCTGAGCAATCATCGGTGCGAGCGCGGCGGCAACCCCCATGCCAAAGAAGAAAAATGGATAAACAGCTGAGCCCGCCAGTGATTCCGCTGCCAGATAGCGTGGCCCGAGCCATCCCGCCATGACCACATCTGTGGTTGTCATGGCGATCGAAGCAAGCTGGGTGAGGGCCAGCATGACGCCAAGATTGAACGTCGCCCGCACTTCAGCCGACCATGTTGTCGCTGTTTGAGAAGCTGGGCTTGGCAGCGCCGACATCTGCTATACTCCAATTTTGCAGCGGCGATAATGCCGATACTTAGGTAGCAACGCAAGGACGCCGATATGGCAGAAAATACAACCAAAACAGGTTCGATGCGGCGGGTATATGTGGTCACCGGCGCAGCTTCGGGAATCGGCGCGGCGTATTGTCGAGCCATTGCCGGCCCAGATGTTGCGGTTATGCTGCATAGCCGTCAAAACAGCTCAGGTGTGAATGCGGTTGCCGATATAATTCGCGCCGCCGGCGGCCAAGCCGAGGTGTATTTAGGTGATTTTGGGGTCGCCGGAACGGGCGCTGAATTGGTTGCCGCGACAATTGACCGCTTCGGCGGGGTAGATGTGTTGGTGGCCAATGCCGGTTATGCCGACAGCCGCCCCTATGGTGTCATTGACGGTGATGATTTGAACACTGCCATGGCGATCGTCAGCCGCAGCTTTTTTGACATGACAGCTGCCGCCGAACCGGCACTGCGGCAATCCACTGCCGGCGCGATTGTTGCTGTCAGTGCGTTTGGCCCGCATGTCTGGCGCAATGATGTGCCGACTTTCCCGGCGACGGCACCTGCCAAAGCGGCGCTTGAGGCGCAAGTCCGCGCACTTGCTTTGGCGCTGGCACCGGCCGGTATCCCGGTAAATGCCGTGGCCCCTGGGTTTATCGAAAAAGATGCCGGCACCGAACGTGCGATCAGTGCGGATCGCCAAGCTGCCATTCGACGCAGCATTCCGATGGCCCGCTATGGCCGTGCCGAGGAGGTGGCCGCCGTGATCGCCTTCTTAACATCGCCGGCGGCAAGCTATGTCAGCGGTCAGGTGATCCATGTTAATGGTGGCTTGATCTGATCAAAAGGCCTTACAGCGCATCGGTTACAATCGATACCGCCGCCAGGGCCGCCCTGACCTCCGCTTTTAACCGCTCAAGACCCTCGGGGCTGCTGGACTCGCAGCGTGCGACCAAAACATTTTGGGTGTTTGAGGCGCGCAGCAACCACCAACCATCCGGGGTATTCACGCGCACACCATCAATATCATTCACCGCATGATCACGGTTGGCGACGAGCCAGGTTTTAACCGCCTCAATGCTGCTAAATTTTACCGCCTCATCGATATCAATGCGAATTTCGGGCGTATTTACCATGTCAGCAATCCGATCCCGCATTGCCGATAGCTTTTCATCGCTTTGGGCAAGGCGGGCGGCCAGGCGCATGGCCACATAAAGCGCATCATCAAAGCCGTAATAGCGGTCTTTCATGAAGATATGGCCGCTCATTTCACCGGCCAGCGGCGCGCCTGTTTCCATCATTTTGCTTTTGATCAACGAGTGGCCGGTACGCCACATCAGCGGCTTGCCGCCAAGGTCGTTAATGCGGTCAAATAGGGCTTGGCTGGCCTTCACGTCGGCAATCACGGTGGCCCCTGGAAAATCCCCTAAGACTTCCTCGGCCAAAATGGCCAACAGTTGATCACCCCAAATAATCCGCCCTTGGTCATCGACCACGCCAATTCGGTCGCCGTCACCGTCAAAGCCGATTCCTATATCGGCCTGCTGCGTTTTCACCGCCGCAATGAGGTCATCAAGGTTTTCGGCCACGGTTGGGTCGGGGTGGTGATTAGGGAAAGTTCCATCAACATCCCCAAATAAGATGGTGTGGTCCGCGTCAACATGCGCACAGAGGTCCGCCAACACCTCACCTGCAGCGCCATTGCCGCAATCCCAAACGATTTTCAAGCGGCGTGTTGCCTTGAAATCTTCGCAAATACGTTGCCGGTATCGGCTGCGGATATCGACGCTGTTGAAATCACCGGCACCGTGACTGACCTGACCGCGGGCCAAGCGTGCGCCAAGGTCTTGAATGTCCTCACCGTAAAAGGATGTCTTCAACATCACCATCTTAAATCCGTTATAATTGGCCGGATTGTGCGATCCCGTGATCATGATGCCGCCATCAACGTCTAGCGCGTAGGTCGCGTAGTACAGCATTGGCGTTGGCCCCATGCCGATCGAGGTAACGCTGACGCCGGTCGCCCGTAAGCCGGCGACAACGGCATCATGCAATGTCGGCGAGCTGAGCCGGCCATCATAACCAACCGCTGCCCTGCTTCCGCCGCGCTCAATAAGCATGCTGCCAAAGCCCAGGCCAATGGCATAGGCGTCATCATGGCTTAAGCTTTCATCGACAACGCCGCGAATATCATATTCACGCAGAATTGTCGGGTCGAATTGATGCTTGGCGGTCATGGTTAAAGCCTTCGCAGTGATTTAGAGCCAGGTGTTCATAGGCCGGCCAAGGCAGCTGTAATCAAAATCAAGCTGGGCCATTTCATCGGGATTGTAAACATTGCGTAAATCAATCATCAGCGGGGCTTTTAGAAGTTCTTTGACGCGTTCAAGGTTAAGGGCGCGAAACTGATTCCATTCTGTCAGCAGGGCAACGGCATCAGCGTCGCGCATGGCGTCATAGGCGTCATCGCACCAATCGACATGTGATAAAAGCGGTTTGGCTTCGGCCATGCCTTCGGGGTCAAAGGCGCGGATTGTCGCCCCTGCCGCTTGCAAGGCCGGGACAATTACCAGGCTTGGGGAATCGCGCATATCGTCGGTATTTGGTTTGAAGGTCACACCAAGGATTGCAATGGTTTTGCCGGCAACCGAGCCACCGCAGGCAGCGATGATCTTTTCCGCCATTTGTGCTTTGCGCGTGGCGTTCACATCAACCACGGTTTCAATAATTCGCAGTGGCGCGCCGGCGTCTTGCGCCGTCTTCACCAAGGCCAGCGTATCTTTTGGAAAACAAGAGCCGCCATAACCAGGTCCAGGATGCAAAAATTTGCGCCCAATCCGGCCATCTAGGCCAATGCCTTTGGCAACGTCATGCACATCGGCGCCAACCTTTTCACACAGATCCGCAATTTCATTGATGAAGGTGATCTTGGTAGCGAGGAACGTATTACCGGCGTATTTAATCAGCTCGGAGGTCTCCAAGCTGGTGAAAACAATGGGTGTTTCGATCAGGAATAATGGCCGATAAAGAGCTTTCATAACCTCGCGGGCCCGCTCGGTATCGGCACCGATCACAACTCGATCCGGCCGCATGAAGTCATCAATGGCCGAACCTTCGCGCAGAAATTCCGGGTTTGAACAGATGTCAAAATCGGCATCAGGGCGGGTTTTCGCAATAATACTTGCAACCTCACGGCCGGTACCGACAGGGACGGTCGATTTTGTGACCACCACCGTATAGCCATTTAAGGCAGCGGCAATTTCCTTGGCCGCGCCATGCACATATGACAGGTCAGCATGGCCGTCACCGCGGCGGCTGGGGGTGCCAACAGCAATGAACACCGCGTCAGCACTGGCGACGGCAGTGGCCAGGTCTTGGGTGAAAGATAATCGTTCGGCGCGGACATTATTCTCCACCAATGTGTCAAGGCCTGGCTCATAAATTGGGATTTCACCATTGCGAAGCCTGGCAATTTTGTCGGCGTCTTTATCAACACAAACAACATCAACACCAAATTCAGAGAAACACGCGCCGGAAACAAGACCCACATAGCCGGTTCCGATCATTGCAATCCGCATTTTGGTTTATCCTTTAGCGAAGCCGTTGATAATGCTTTGCACCTCTGGTGCCATATCCGTACGGGCCATCGCATAGGCGATATTGGCCTCCAGAAAGCCAACTTTGTTTCCGCAATCAAAGCGCTTGCCCTCAAACCGATAACCATTGAAGGGTGCCGCGCCCACTTGCCGGGCCAAGGCGTCTGTGAGCTGAATTTCATTGCCCGCACCGCGTTCCATGCGGCCCAGGTCCGTGAACACCGGCGGCTGGATAATGTAGCGGCCAATGACCGCTAAATTAGATGGCGCATCGGCTGGTTTTGGCTTTTCAATCAGGCCGCGAACTTCGACCAGACGGCCTGTCGATTGGCCTGGTGCGACAACCCCGTAGCTGGCGGTTTCTTCGGCCGCGACTTCCATCATTGCGACCATATTGCCGCCGACTTCGCCATGGGCGTCAATCATTTGCCGTAAGCAGCCGCGCGGGCTTAGTATTAAATCATCGGCCAGCAAGACCGCCACAGGCTCATCGCCCACCAGGTGTCGTGCGCACCAGACCGCATGGCCAAGGCCCAAGGGCTCTTGCTGGCGAATGAACGCCAGCTGTCCCGGCGTTGGGATGGTCTCTTTGACCAATTCCAAGGCTGCAAGCTTATTTCGACCGCTGAGCATATCTTGCAGTTCATAGGCGTGATCGAAGTGATCTTCGATCGCTGTCTTACCTCGGCCCGTCACAAAAATAAGCTGTTCAATACCGGCCTCATGGGCTTCATCGACAGCATATTGAATAAGCGGTTTATCAACCACTGGCAGCATTTCTTTGGGCATTGATTTCGTTGCCGGAAGAAATCGGGTTCCAAGGCCACCAACAGGGAAGATCGCCTTACGTACAGGTTTTGTCATAGGGAACCACTCCGGATTTAAGGAACTGAAGATGTATTGCCTTTAATTATCCTCAGCCCTTATTGCCATAGCCGTTCAAGCGACGCAAGCGTCGCTCATTGGTCGAGCAGGACATCTTTTGCGCGATTGATTTCGGTGGCAAGGAAGTCTGAACCGCCTTGATCAGGGTGGGCGATTTTCATCAATCTGCGATGCGCCGAGCGGATTTCTTGGCAGCTGGCACCGCGCTCAACCCCAAGAATCTGCCGCGCCCGCTCGATGGTCATCACATCATCGCTTTGCCGGTGTTGGCTGCCTTGAAAACCCTCACCGTCACTGTCTGCGGTATCGCCCGCACCGCTGCCGGCCCGCCAATCGGGGCCGTGCACGCGGTCGATGAAAGTCTCCAGTGCCTGGGCCCCATTTGGATCGTCACGGCGGCACTGTGCCAGCAGCGCCATGGCCTCCTCTAAGGTCAGTGATTGCAATGTCCGGCCCTGATAAGGCCCGGCGATGATATCGCCGCTGAGATCGCCGGTATCGTGCTCAAGGCGCATGATGAAATTCTGCGTGCGGATTTCTGAAAATTGTCCAGGTGTCGGCCCGGCGGCATTACGGCGCATGGTTTTTAAATGTCGAAATAGGCTGCCAAAACGCAGCACAAACGGCAAAGCTACGGCAAAAAGCCAGCCGATAACATCGAATCGTCGTTGCAAAAGCATGAAGACGATCACGGCTGCGCCAAGGCCGATGGCGACCCATTTTGAGCCTGAGATAATTTGCTTTGGTTGCGCCGAGGCAAACCATCGGACAAGCAAGACGCCGCCGATTAAAAGCCCAAGTCCAAGAACCAAATAGGCCATTATCGGCTCAGTTTATGGGTTAATTGCAGCGCCGCTCCGCCGGTTTTTTCCGCATGCGCCAGCAAGGCACGGTGACCGCCGCTTGCGTAAACAGCGACGGCCGCCAGCAGTTGCCGGAGTTGCTCGGCGCTATTACCGTCAAAAGCTGAATAGGCGCCGCCGCTGAGTTTCGCGATTTGCGAAAAGGCGCGGCCGGCAATTGGCTCGCCACCCTCATGGAACATGAACGCAGGCAGACCTTTCAAGCCAAGCTGACCGGCGGTATGGCAAACACGATCAATATCCTCCTCAAAAGCATCGCCAACAAACACCAGGGCATCAACCCGTGAGCGATCATTTTCCGTTAACGCATGGCTGAGGACCCGGCCCAATTGGGTGCGACCACCAAGGCAGCGCACCGCTGTCATGGCCCGCAATAGGCTTGCCGGACGGTCGTGCCATTTAGAGGACTTGCATTCGCCGAAGCCACGATAAAAGACTAATTGAATACTCAGCTGGCCAACCGTCTCCGTGGCTTGAAACATGCTGCCTTGAATTTGGCAGGCCCGGTCCCAACTTGGCTCGCGCGAGGCGGTTGCGTCCATGGCAAAAATCAACCGTCCTTGACGGCCGGCAGGTTTTGAATTTGGGGTCGCCCGGACCTTATTTAAAAAAGCTGCAACATCATCGCTTGCCGAGAGCTGTTGCTTGGATGGATTTTTGATCACTGGCTTGTCACGCTTATCGGTCATTTGCTTTGCCTGGTTGTCACCCCCATTATGTTGTCAGTTTGCCGGCGGTTTCTAGGGTGTCGATGCAATGAATGTCTTAGTCCGAAAAATTTTTCCAGGTGACGCTGATGCGGTGGTTGGCTTAGCGGCTGAATTGTCGGCTTTTATCGGCAAAAAAACAGCTGCTTTTTCAGTCGATGATTTTCGGCGCTATGGCTTTGGTTCGGGCCGTTTATTTGACGGTGTGATCGCGGAAGTCGAGGGCCGGCCGGTTGGCTATGCCTTGTTTCGGGACATGTATGATATGGATTTGGCCAGCCCCGGCCTGCATATGATGGATTTATTCGTGCAGGACCACATGCGCCGGCAAGGGGTTGGGCGGGCGCTTCTGAAAGCATTAGCGCAGGCCTGTGCAGCCATTGACGGCAGCTGGATGACTTGGCAATGCTTGGAACAGCATCACCATGCCTTAACTTTTTATCAAGCCCTTGGGGGTCGGCGTTTTGCCTGTGTCGATTTTGAGATATCCGGGCCGGCCTTGCGTCACTTAGCAGCCGGCAGCGCTTAATCACGTGGCGGTTCAATGGCCCCGTCGGCATCCCGCCAAGCGTTGAAACCACCGTCGATATGGGCAACCGGTGACAAGCCCATTTCTTGTGCCGTTTTTGCCGATAAGGCGGACCGCCAACTGGCTGCGCAATAAAAAATAAACGTCTTGTCTTTGGCGAAAAAGTCCTTGTGATACGGGCTTTCCGGATCAATCCAGAACTCCAACATACCGCGCGGGACGTGCCGAGCACCGGCGATACGGCCGGTTTTTGCAATTTCCCGCACATCGCGAATATCGATGAAAATAACATCATCACGCTGATGCATTTCAAGGGCTTCCTGAAGCGAGATTTGCCGCGTCACCTGATTGGCTTCAGCAACCAAGTCCAGGATGGATTTGGTGATATTTTGCGCCATTGCTAAACCCCTTTTTTGGCAACAGAAAACGGTCCAAGCCTATCGCTGCAGATGCTGTTTGACAAATGTGAAAACAATTAACCGCGTCGCCGCCGCCTGCGACGGCCGGTATGTTGATCATTTGTCGGTGTTTCGGGGGCCGGCAATTTGACCACTTTGGCAAGCTCCGGGAAGGTATCATCTCGATGCGGGATCGCCATCGCCGCGACAAAGTGATCTTGAAATTTTGGCTCAATGGCGGTTTCAACCTTTTCCACCTGGCGCACCAATTGCTCGATTTCGCGGCGGGCGTGGCGGTTCAGCAAGGCAATGCGGGCGCCGGTTCCGGCGGCATTGCCGGCCGACCAGACATGGTGCAAGTCACAATCTGGGATCATCCCCAGTAGCATTGCGTATTTGGTGTCGATATGGCTGCCGAAGGCACCGGCCAAAACCACCCGATCGACCGCTTTAACATTGAGCTTTTCCATCAACAATCGGGCGCCGGCATACAGCGCGGCTTTTGCCAATTGGATCGCTCTGACATCCGTTTGAGTGACGGTGATGTCGCCATGTAGCTGATAACCAAAGCTTCGGCCATAGGAGATCAGTCGCGGTGAGCGTTCCGCCAAGGCGCTGTTGATGACGCCGTCGGCGCTAATAATTCCGGCTAATAACATCTCGCCAACGGCTTCGATAATGCCGCTGCCACAGATACCAGTTATGCCAATGCGAGCACTGGCGCTGGAAAATTCCGGTGTATCTGACCAACTGTCACAACCGATGATTTTAAACCGTGGCTCAAGGGTGTGTGGATCAATGCGCACTCTTTCGATGGCCCCTGGCGCTGCCCGTTGGCCAGAGTAGATCTGCGCCCCCTCAAAGGCCGGGCCGGTCGGACTAGAGGCGGCAACCAGGCGGTCACGATTGCCTAGTACCAATTCGGCGTTGGTGCCCACATCGACGATTAAGGTTATCGCATCTTGTTGCTGCGGTGCTTCTGACAGAATCACGGCGGCGGTATCGGCACCGACATGACCGGCGATGCAGGGCAGGGCGTAAACGCGGGCACCGGGGTTTAACCGCAGGTCAAGCTCGCTTGCTTGACGATTAACGGCAGAATCGATTGCGAGCGCGAACGGTGCGCCGCCCAGCTCGGTCGGATCCAGGCCCAGCATCAGATGATGCATCACCGGGTTGCCAACAAAAACCAGGTCCAGAATATCTTCCGGACCGGCGCCAATTTCGGCGGTTGCCTGGGTCGCCATGTGATTGACGGCTTCGCGCACAACACGGGTCATTTCGACCTCGCCGCCAGGGTTCATCATGACATAGGAAACACGGCTCATCAGGTCTTCGCCAAAGCGAATTTGCGGGTTCATAACCCCCACTGAATTCAACACTTCGCCCGTTGCCAAATCGCAAAGATGGCCGGACATGGTGGTGGATCCAATATCCAACGCAAGACCGAGAAGCTGGTCACGAAAACCCGGCCAAATCGCCACCACATGCTGGCCCTTGTGAATCGCGACGGTGACCTTCCAATCGCCGTCGCGCAGGGCCCGTTGGAGATTCTGCAGCACCGAATGGTCACAGGTTAGGTCATCATTAATACCCCAGTCAGGCCATTGCTGACGCAGGTTTTCACACAAGCGGCGAAAGTCACCCGTTGGTTCATGCAAGCTTGGTTGGCTGCCCTCGACATAATGCAGCCGGGTGACGGGCTGAATATCAATATCGCGGACTTCCGGGCGTTTGCGGACGATTTGTTTGTGAACTTGACTGTCGGCGGGAACGTCAATGACAACATCACCGGCCAGCAGTGCAGCGCATGACAGACGGCGTTCGGTAGCCAAACCTTGGCGTTGATCATAGGCGGCCTCAACGGCGGTTCGTGGTGACAGATGGGCCGCTTGCGAGTACACCGCAAATTTAGCGAAATGGCCTTCGCTCACGGTTATCTGGCAGCGCCCACATAGTCCGCGGCCGCCACAAACCGAATCAACATCAACCCCGAGCTGCCGGGCAGCCTGCAAAAGCGGCGTGCCAAGGGTAAATTTCGCGCGTCGCCCAGAGGGCATAAAAACGGCCCATGCCTGGTCGATATTGGCAGTCGCATCCGTGTCGGCTGGCGGCGTCTTCGTCATATTTAAAAACCGTTAGGAAACGCGGCGGCGGCGGCTTTCGCGGCGACCACGGCGTTCCCCACCATCTGCCGCTACGGCAGGTGGTTCGCGAAAACGCTTGATCCAAGCTCGGCACTCGGGATCGTTACCCATCATCACATTGGCCCCCATGACGCCGGTCATTTCTTCGGCATGCAGCGGGTTCATGATCGCCGATGTCATGCCGGCACCGATGGCCATGCTGAGAAACGCTGCATTCAAGCCATGACGGTTAGGCAAGCCAAATGAGATATTTGACGCCCCGCAGGTCGTGTTCACTTTTAACTCGTCGCGCAATCGC
>QCEM01000048.1 GCA_003280605.1 SAR116 cluster bacterium AG-355-O21
CATTGGGAACGCTAGCACCAAACAAACCGCAAGCGTCAGCATAGAGCCAAAAAAAGCGCCCTTAATACCAGCAATCTCGGGGTCACGTGACGCACTCCCAAAGATTAGATAATCGCTGAAATCATAGCTGATCCGATCTGCACTTTGGAGTTTATTGATAAAGTCGACCTGCCGGTCACTAATGCGTCGATCCTTTTCGGGAACCTCGGTCGAAATATAGCCTCTGAGGAATGAATCGACATCATCATCCAGCGCAAATTTCATAGAATATGTTTTTCCTACGAGCGACTTATCCTTTATGATGGCTTCACGGAGGCGCTGCTCTGCTCCCTTGGATATTAATTTACCCGCCGCCCTGCGACCCGAGCGACCCTTTGCGCCAGTCACTTCAAATAACGCGCTTCGAATAATGCCCCTGGCGTCGCCCTCGTATAATGATTGAATTGACAAATCACCCGATGGATCAATTCGTTCTTGATCAATCACAACGTCAAGAGTCACGTAATATTGAAAAAACCCCGGTATCCCCTTTGAAAAAATCGACACAAACAATGTCACAAGGAAAGCTAGCGCAACAGCAATCGCAATTTTGCCATACATACGAAAGCGCTTCTCGCGCGACTGCCGCCTCGCTAGCGAGGCATTAACACGTGCAGCAGCGACCTCTGGTGGCAACATGTCTGTGCGCAGATCAGTCATATTTCTCTCTGTATTTCTTGACTATTTGCAAAGCACCAAAATTTAACCCAAGGGTAATTACAATAAGCGTTAACGCGAGAGCAAAAGCGGACAGTGTTTTTGCTGACTCAAACTCCTGATCACCAACCAGAATAGTCACAATCTGTGATGTCACGGTCGTGACGGCATCAAGTGGATTGAGTGATAAATTCGCAGCAAGCCCAGCTGCCATCACCACAATCATGGTTTCACCCACTGCCCGCGACACCGCGAGCAAAACCGATGCGACAACTCCGGGTAGCGCTGCCGGCAGCACCACTTTGCAGACCGCCTCGTTTTTTGTACTCCCAAGGCCATAGGCTGCATCTCTGAGCGATTGAGGAACTGCATTTATGACATCATCAGATAGCGACGAAACAAAAGGAATGATCATGATGCCCATTACCAACCCTGCGGCCAAAGCTGATTCAGAGGCAACATCAAGACCAAGGCTCATGCCTGTGGACCTGATAAAAGGCGCAACTGCCAGCGCGGCGAAAAATCCGTAGACCACTGTTGGGACGCCAGCAAGGATCTCCAACATGGGCTTGAGGAAGGACCGCGCCCTAGGCGAGGCATATTCCGCGAGATATATGGCGCTAAACAGGCCAATGGGAACAGCAACAGAGAGAGCAATAATAGAGATCAGAAAAGTCCCAACAAAGAGCGGAACTGACCCATAGGTCGCTAAGCCCATTTGTCCAGATCCCGCTCGTTCTGCGCCTTCAAATTGGGGATTCCAAGTCAATCCAAAAAGGAACTCACTGACCGGTACCAGAGCAAAAAACCGGAGGGATTCGAATACTACCGAAAAGACGATGCCAACAGTTGTGAAAATCGCAATGGCAGAGCTTGCTGCCATGGCGCCCATTAGAATTTGCTCGACACCATTACGCGACCGAAAATCTGGACGTATGCGCGAAATGCCATAAAAACCGGCGCTTATGGAAATACTTATCACAAAAAAAGTTTGGAGTGTTTTCGACGTTGAAGCCCAGCCTTGCCATGCATTTGCAGCCTGGTGAACCCAGCTTGGTTGCTCGCCAAAATTAATCCCGTTGACGACATTTTCAATCTGAGCAAGCACAATTATCTCTTGGAAATTAGGGTCAGCTGCAACTGTTTTGGGCACAAAATCAAGGGCCAATTTCTGAAATATCAAGTCATCGATGACTGATAGGAACACCAACAAAAGAGAAGCGGGCAATAAAGCCAGTAGCGCTGCATAGAGACCAGAATAATTGGGACGGGAATGGTAACTAACACCATTAGAAGCTTGTCGGCTGTGTATCCTACTTCCCAGCATGAAATAACCCAACGAGATGAGCAAGATTGTTACCATCAATACTGTGCTGGACACGCCGCAATCTCCGCCAAATAAGGTGCGAGACCCACGGGGTACGCGGATCTCGCTTTTTAGTCCAATATTATTTGAGCATGTCAGCTGTTAATACAGGTAAAGCCGACATAGCCGCTTTATATTTTGCGCGCTCAGTTGTTGGCATTGGAATCATGCCCGCCTCTGAAAGCATGCCGTCATCACCCCAATGCTTCACCCACTCATCCATGTAAGCCTTCATGCCCGGCACGACATCGACGTGCGCATGCTTCACATAAAAATAAAGCGAGCGTGACACGGAGTAAGAACCGCTGGCAATTTCATCAAAAGTTGGGTTGGTGCCGCTGATAACGGCGCCTTGCAGCGTGTCAGAATTTTGGTCAAGGTAGGAAAAACCGAAAATACCATATGCCGACGGATCTTCCTGTAGCTTTTGAACAATGAGGTTATCCTGCTCGCCTGCTTCGATGAAAGCCCCATCAGTCCGCATCGCACGGCAAACTTTCGCTTTTGCCCCGGCTGCTTTCAAAGCCGCTTTCGCCATTTTGTCTTTCTTACAATAACCTTTTTCATTTACCATCTCAGCAAATGAAGCACGGGTCCCAGATGTAGTAGGAGGGCCATACACGCGGATAGCTAAGTCAGGTAGCTCTGGATTGATGTCTGACCATTTCTTGAATGGATTATCTACCATCTTGGTGCAATTAATATTGGTTTTTCCATCGGCACAAGCTGGAACTTTAGCTGTCAGAGCCATGCCTAACTCTGCCTTGGAAATAACCAACGGGGTGCCTTTTTTTGAATTGGCGACTACAATTCCGTCGTAACCTACTTTAATCTCAGTAACTTTCACGCCATTGGCATCACAAAAAGCAAGCTCTTTGGCCTTCATCCGGGAGGACGCATTCCCAATGTCTATGAACTGTGTGCCAATACCTTCGCAAACTCCTTTTTTACCAACCGAAGAACCACCAGATTCAACTACCGGGGTTTTTACAGAGGGGTTTTTACCAAGCTGTTCTGCAATGATTGTCGCAAATGGGAGAACAGTTGAAGAGCCAGCGATGCTAATGTAGTCACGTGCCATTGCCGCGCCAGAAATGAAGGTGACGGCTGTAGCTGCAATAGCTGTTATGCGTAACGAACGTACGATCATGGAGATACACCTTGATTAGTTGACAGTGCGACATTTTTAGCCATCAAATATTACTAAAAAGTTACAATAAGGTTGCGACATCGTTAAATGGCGATTTTACAATGGTTCTTTCAGATGGCGGCTAACGCAATCCGTATGTTGCAGTCACTTCGATGTCGGTAAGAAAAAATCACTGCCGTGCGGCCATTATTCGTGGATGTCCCGCGCGGACGGGGTGATCGCGTGTTATATAGCTTTGCTGCGTCATTAAGCGTTTACCGATTTTCAGTAAGAGTCATATCGGTCATATCGACCAGGGCAGTTAAAAGAAATGCATACTTCAGCGCCTTCCGCAAAATCGGGCTCAAGACATTCTACCTAAAATTGTATTAAATAAAAACACGAGTTCGGCTAAGCTTCGAGCAATAACTTAAGTATCAACTTAGGTGGTACTGCTCTCTTACGAAAGTAAAGTAGCGGTGATTATGCGCAGACTGTTCGCATCCACACACTTCATAAGGATGAAGCAAGCTTCTCCAGATCGGTTAATATAATCAGTCAACTAGATATCCAAATCTCAGACATCAATGTCGAATTTTTGCGTAATCTACAAATTTGTATCGCCTACAACTCCGCTGTCCTCCTTGTTAACATCTGGGGAAACTACTTTGGAGTTGCGAATACGGCTCAAATAAGTAGAAGAAATGATGCGAACTTGCGAATATCATCCGGCACGTGGTGGCCCATCTATTTGGGTAGCTCACAATCTAAGTAAATTTTCTGATTCTGCATTGGCAATATCTGACAATTGGCCAAAATCCTTATAAACCCCAATCTGACTTTTCTGGGACCTAGAGGCCGTCTCAATCTAAACAAACCCTTGAGGCAGTTGTCGAAAATTGCAAAATAAAAGTAAGTATAAGGAGCAGTTAAAAACAATTTAGAGATCAAGCATTGCCCTTGATTAACCGTCGACGAAGCCAACCGGACAGCGAATCCATGATAAAGACCATCATTACAATTAAGATGATGTAATACGTGACTTCCTCCCAGTCTTTTTGTGTAATGATCGCTTGAGTGAGCAATAAGCCAATACCACCGCCGACAATTGCACCAATGATTGTGGCCGAGCGCGTATTAGACTCGAGGTAATAAAGAATCTGACTGAGCAGTACCGGAGTTATTTGTGGAATTACACCAAAGCGGTTTTGGGAAACTGGGCTTGCGCCCGTGGACTTCAGACCTTCTATCTGTTTTTCATCAACATTCTCCAGCGCCTCGGAAAACATCTTCCCAAAGGTGCCGGTGTCAGTGATCAAAATAGCGAGCGCCCCGGTCATGGGGCCTGGACCGAAGGCGCGCGATAGGATGACTGTCCAGATGAGACCATCAACACCTCGCAGAAAATCAAAGAGACGGCGCATGCCGAAGCGACCAATCAGGCTTGGGCAAAAGTTTCGTGCAGACAAAAACCCGAGCGGGAGGGCCAAGAATGCAGCGCCGATCGTTCCCAAAAAGGCCATCAACACAGTCTCGACAAGAGCCCAGGCAACCTCGCCATGCCGCCACATTGGGTTGAACCAAAAATCCCTAAAGATCGCCAACGCATGAATTTGGCCATTTTTATTCTGTTCGCCTGAAATCGCCGCCGCCGCCAGGTCCATAAGGCCCAAGCCATTATAAGGACTATCCAAAGTGAACCAGAACAATTCCCACCCGAAAAAGTATCTGAATATGGTGGTCTTGGTCTTGGTCACGGAAACGCGCCCATTTGGCGTTTTCACATTCAGCCGTGTTTTGGAAAGATTGATCCATGACGGTATCGGCCCATCAGGAAGTTTAACCTCAACACCACGGCGCGTTGGCAAGGCCGAAATCTGTCCATAGCCCGGGACGACGAAAGAGACCTCACGATTACGGACGGTCACACGATAGCCTTCAGATAGATCAACCTCTGCATTTTCGCCGTCAACCAGCACCCATGCGGGATATGAATCCGGCGCATACCGGCCTTTTTTCTCGCCCTCAATGGCCACTACATAGCGACCACTTCGGTTATCGTGACTGACAACGGTTTTGTAGGAGTAGCTGTCACCAACCAGAATCTTTGCATTGTCGAGCTTTACACCCTGCAGCGCATCATTCACCTCGAAGGCAAAAAAGACGTAACCCAGATAAGCGAGGATTAATCCAGGAATGGCAAAACAAATAAAAGTACGGCGGTTTATGGCTGCCAGGGATTGTTCTCGGAAATCGGAAATCGTTGTGCCTGTTCTCATTTCTGGCTCCCAAGAACACGATTCCGCACAACGCTAGACAGCTGATCGACCAAAACAATGGTAATAAACAACAGGAGGAAAATCGCTGTTGCATCATCGTATCTGCCCTTACCCCAACTAATCGTGTTACGCAAGTCATAGCCGATTCCGCCAGCACCAACAAATCCGAGTATGGCTGATGCACGGATATTTATCTCAAAACGAAGCAACGCATAGCTGAAATAATTCTGAACAACCTGCGGGAACACACCAAACCACATACGTTGTCCCCATGAGGCACCAACAGACGCCAAACCATCGATCGGTTTCATATCACAATTTTCATTGACCTCGGAAAACAGCTTCCCGAGAGCGCCAGATGTATGAATGGCAATTGCGATCATTGCAGGGATGGGCCCAGCACCCATGATAAAAATCAGAACAAGCGCAATCACGATTTCCGGCATCGCGCGCATGATATCCATGGATCGTCTGAATAGTGGAATGCCGACAGGCCAAAAGGCCAGACCACGTGTGGAAAAAAGCGAGAGAAGCAGACCGATAATCGCCCCCATCAATGTGGCAACTGCAGCGATATTTACTGTTTCAACTAATGACGGGATGTATTGCCACAGCAGCTCTGGCAGGCCGTCAATCTCTGACCATGCCTCACTGATCACCTCAACCGGAAAGTCAAATAACTTATCAAGACCATTAAAGAAGCCTCCCGCATTTCGCCTGTCGGCAGTATAAAAACCACCAAAAAAAAGAAGGATCAAGACAAGTGCAAGGATGCCGCTATAGAGTCGGCGGAGGTGTGTTAGCCTAATGTATTCGGATTTATAAGAAGCAGTTGCCATGGAGAAGCCTAAAAAACAAATGGTGAGCCCGTCATGATGATGGGCTCACCAAGTTGTGGATTTATTTTGCTTTCAGCTTACGGGCCTCGATGATGACCTCATACGCGTCATGCCCAATAGGCATGAATCCCTTGGCCTCCCCCTGCAGAACGCCATAGGCGCAATCCGGATCGATTGAAGGAAGCGAAGCCAGAAGCGTCGCCATCTTCACCTTAACGCTGGCTGGAAGCGTTTTCCTTAACACAACTGGGCCTTCGGGAATTGGTTTTGACTTCCAGATCTGAACAAGATCATTCATATCAACCAAACCAGCATCCACGGCCTTGCGAAGCGCGCCGGAGTTATATCCGTCCTCCCAGTTACCAAGACCATCAGCCCATGTCACGCCAGCGTCAAAATCACCTTTGTTGACACCAACAATCGTCTGCTCATGACCACCGGAGAATTTGATATCACCAAAATACGCACCAGGTTCCATTGAATATCCGGCCGCAGGGATTTCAATAGACGGTATTAAATATCCAGATGTTGAGTTTGGATCACCAAAGGCAAAAACCTTGTTTTTCATTTCATCAAGATTTTTTATGTTGGCATCCTTACGGGCAAAACCAACTGAGTAATATCCATAGCCACCGTCAACGTTGACCTTTACCATTACCGGCTCTACTGCTTTTGGATCATTAAGCCAGACTTTTGCATAACCAGATGCGCCAAGCCACGCCATATCAATTGTTCCACCCAGAAGCCCTTGCAGCACACCGTTGTAGTCAGCCGGGGCAAAAAGCTTTGTTTCGACGCCAAGAAGCTTCTCGGTTTTCTTCCGCAGGCACTCGTTTGAATTCAGTCTATCTTGAGCGTTTTCACCACCCAGAATACCAATCCGAAATTCGCTGATCTTTCCATGATCCCCGGCATGTGCCGTTCCAAACGTCAACAAAGCTGCGATTGTAAGCGGAATGATCTTTTTCACTATATCTCTCCTTAAAGTTTGTTTGCCTCTCCATCTCTGGACGAGCTTGGTTTAGGGCTGGTCTCATGCAGTTTCCAAAGCCACCCTGTCAGAAAGTTCCAGCGCCTCGATGCTTGTTGAAGTTGCCGCCTCGCTGAAATTGTCGTCGGCACCATAAACATCGCGGGCAACAGCAGCCGACAGTTCCGTTGACGAGCCATCAAAAACAATCTTCCCTTCCCGCATACCAATGATCCGATCACAAAAAGCGCGTGCTGTGTCCAGCGTGTGCAGATTGCAGATCACAACGCGGCCATCCTCGTCATGAATGCGCCGCAAGCTCTCCATAACGATCTTAGCGTTGAGGGGATCTAGCGAGGCAATTGGCTCGTCCGCCAATATGATCTCCGGGTTTTGCATTAGTGCGCGCGCTATCGCCACTCGTTGCTGTTGTCCACCAGACAGAGCTTCGGCGCGTTTTGTGCAATTTTCAGCCACACCAAGTCGCTCGAGAATGTCAATAGCCCGGTTGATATCTGATTTGGGAAACAGGTTGAGAAGCGATGCCAATGTGGACCTGCTATTCAATGTCCCGAAAAGGACATTTGAAACCACATCCATACGTGGTACTAAATTGAATTGCTGAAAAATCATGGCACAGCGGGCTTGCCATGCGCGCTTCTCACGACCGCGCAAGCCCAATATTTCCTGATCACCGGAAGAAATTGTACCTGAGGTTGCGTCAGTCAAACGGTTGATCACGCGCAGAAGTGTTGACTTTCCAGCGCCCGACCGACCAATGATCCCAATCATTTCAGGTTTTTCAACGGTGAAACTAACACCGTCAACTGCTCTTACTGAACCAAAAGTTTTGACGATTTTTTGCGCTTTAAACATTTCCGCGACCCATGTTGACCGCGTAATTTGTCACCATTATATTGCAGAAAAATTGAGGTATTGTTACGGTTCGATTACCTTCACACAACCATTCTAATATTCGACTTAGCCTAGTGACAAAGCCGGCGAAGAGGCAACAACAGCCATTCGTAACGGGTGACGAGAGCCGATGGGTGCACCCATGCGCGATCCGATTGCCACAGTATTGCTGCATCACTGAGACGTTCAAGGGCAGTGCAAGCTGGCCTTGCTATCACTCGTAAGTAACAACCTCAATCTTCGAAATAAATGTATCGGGGTTAACCTAGCGCCGATTTAATGCTCGTATGAGAAGAAAATTAGCTGTTGTCGTTCTCCGATAGACGATCGGACATACCTCGACCTGATGCCTGACCACCTGGTTCGGATCTAGGATAGGCGGGCGGGAAAGCGAAATCTAACCGACCTTACGCACTCCAGGGGAAACCTATGACAGGAAACTCTGCCAGCTGCAAATCGGGCGGCCGTGAAATGTTATTTTATCAGTGCCCGCCGAAGCCGTGAGGAGAGCATATCCATCAACATCACTGTGATTAAGACAACAATTGAAATATAGGCGACGTTTTCCCAATCTGTCCCGGTCCGCAAGGCCCCCAGGAATTGCAAACCGATACCCCCAGCACCCATGGCCCCAATAATAACGGCACCACGAGTATTTGACTCCAGGTAATATAGGGTTTGTGAAATAAATAACGGTAAAATTTGCGGTAAAATACCAAAGCGGTGCTGCTGCATTTTATCCGCCCCTGTTGATTGTACGCCTTCAATTTGCTTTTTGTCGGTGTTCTCGATGGCTTCAGACATCAATTTGCCGAGAGTGCCCGTATCGGTCACACCAATCGCCAACAGACCACTAAAGGGGCCCATGCCGAAGGCACGGATAAAGATCAAGCTCCAAATCAGCATGTCGATCCCGCGGAGGGCATCAAATAGGCGCCGCAGGCCAAAACGAACAGACGCAAAAGGGGTAACATTATAGGCGGCCATAAACGCCAGAGGCAGGCCCAGGACAGCAGCCATAACGGTTCCCATGACAGCCATGAAAATAGTTTGCATCAACGCAACATAAACATCTTTATGCAGCCACAGCGAATTAGTCCAAATCTCATGGCCCACGAAATCCAGGTTTGAGCGGGCAGGGTCCTGGCGCTGTTCATCGAAAATAAAATCGATTGTTTGGCCGAAAGAATAACCGGCAAGGGGCGAGTCAAAGTCAAACCAGAAATACTCCCAGCCATAAAAAAAACGGTGGATCAGGACTTTATTACCGGTAATTTGCACCCTCGCAAATAAATCGGGTCGAATGTCAATTTTACTTTTTGAAATACGCATCCAGCTTGGTAAGGGGCGACCCTCCAAGACCTTTAAAGTGCCATCAGTGTTACGCTCGATGATGATTGGTTTTGCCGGTTCTGCCCAATTCATTTCAATACGATCTTTGGTCAGATTAATGACGCCAAAGTCACCCATGTCAATGATGGATGAGCCATCGGCCTGCTGGTCGATCCAGCTTGGCAAGGTCTTGTAAGTTTCCCAGCGGCTGCCCTCGAGCGCGACCTTTAATTTTGAGATATCCCGCCATTTTGTTTCCACATGAACTTTATAGGCGTAAGAATCGAGGGCGAAAATCTGCGCCCGATCTGTTCTCCATCGATCGCCGATATTGGCAAAATCAAAATAGAAGAAAAGATAAACTAAATATAAAAAGCCAATCGCAACTATGGTTAACGGAGCGAGACGACTGCGCCAACTTGGATGAATTACCGCAGCATATTGTTGGCTAAGCTGTTCGGAACGGCCATTATGAGGGGTCATTGATCAAGCTCCTACCATGCTGCCGGTGCCGATTAATCTGCCGCGTACCCATCGAGAAATATAATCCAGCGCAATAATGGTTGAGATCAACAGCACAAAAATAGCTGTCACGTCTGCACCATAGGTCCATTGAATATTGGCTGTGAGCTGTTCACCAATGCCGCCTGCACCAACGAAGCCTAAAATCGTCGAGGCACGGACATTAATTTCCAAGCGCAGCAACCCGTAACTTAGGTAGTTAGGAAGAACCTGCGGGATAATGCCAAAGCGGATTTGTTGCAACCAGCCTGCGCCCGTTGCTTTTAGGCCCTCAACAGGACGCATGTCGGCATTTTCATTGGCTTCAGAAAACAGCTTACCAAGGGCGCCAATGGTATGAAACGCGACAGCAATTAACGCTGGGACAGCCGATTTACCCATTAGAAACAACAACACCATTGCCAGAACAAGTTCTGGAAAGGCACGCATAAAATCCATTAATCGCCGCATTGTTGAGACGAATAACTTATTGGTTATCAAATTGCTGCTGGCAAGTAGGCTTATGACCACCGCACCGACAAAGCCAATAAAGGTTGCAAGCATGGCCATGTGGATGGTTTCGAGCAAGAAGGGAAAGTAATGCCAGAGTAAGCCAAACCAGCTCCATCCCGCCTCAAATGATAGGCGGATAATTTCTGCTGGAAAATCAAATAGCCGCGTAATGCCGTCGCTGAAGCTACCTGCATTGGCTTCATCGGCTGAATTAAAGCCGAAAACCATAAAAACGATAAGAACACCAATGCCAAGCGCTGAGTAAATTGTACGTAGGCGTGATTGCCGATGCAGTTCAGTTTCAATGCGGGCAAGATGAGCAGGGGTAGCAACGGGCATCATGGTTCTCTTTTTTCTAAGGTCGACCAAAATACTGCACAGTCAGCCCGCGAGAGCTGACTGTGCAGTCGGAGATGCTAGTTGTTTTTCTTCTTGGCTTCGATTTTCGCTTTACGCGCAGCAACAATTGTTTCGTAGTGGCTGTGGTCGATGGGGACCCATTCAACGATCTCCCCGCCAACAACGCCTTCCATGCAATTAGGGTCGTTTTTGTGAACGTACTGAAATGCGTCGAACATAACGTCCGACATTTCTTTTGGCATATCCTTGCGGACCACAATGGGGCCGTTTGGAATAACTTTCGACATCCAAACCTGCTTAAGGTCATCCATGTTCAAAATACCTTTATCTACCATTTTGCGCAGGTTGCCATGTGAGTAACCTTCGGTCCACTCGCCGACACCTGATACCCAGGTGACCCCAGCGACAACATCGCCATTCATAACAGCAAGAACGTTGTTTTCATGGCCGCCAGAGAACACGGTTTTGCCGAAAAAGGTATCAGGGTCATAGCCTTGCTTTTTCCACTCAATGGAGGGGATCAAAAACCCTGAGGTTGAGTTTGGATCAGCATAACCAACGACCTTGCCCTTAAGGTCATCTAAATTCTCAATGCCGGAGTCGGCGCGGGCGACGAGAACCGAATGGTAACCAAGCGCACCACCCACTGACCGCCGGGTCATGACAGGACGAACGGCTTCCTTATCCCGTAGGTAAACGCCTGCATAACCGGCCGCTCCCAACCAAGCATAATCCAGGGTCTTGCCAAGCAAGCCTTCCATGGTTCCAGCGTAGTCTTTGGCAACGAAGATCTTGGCAGGCACTTGAAACATTTTAGTCATGTATGGCAGGAAGCATTCATATTGCTTCTGGCGGTCTTGTGTATTTTCACCACCAAGAATCCCCATGCGGAATTCTTTGAAGCCATACTTCGAGGCGTCAATTGTTGGTATCTCGCCAGCAGTTGCCGAAGTTGCAAAACTCGCCACTACAGCGATTACCGATAAAAGTCCCAATTTTTTCATAACTCAATCTCACTTTTTGAAGGAGGGGATACGTCCAGCGATGGACGTGGGGTCAACTCAGGCTATTCCGGGTGCCGGAGTTAAGTCGTTAGAAACTGTTTCAATTGAAGTTGAGGTCATTGCCTCTTCAAAATCTTCATCAGCACCGTAGATGTTCCGCGCCTCGGCGCGGGTTAAGTCGCTGGACGCACCATCAAAAACGATTTTGCCATCACGCATGCCGATGACGCGGTCACAAAACTGCCGCGCGGTATCCAGTGTGTGCAGATTACAAATCACCGTAAGGCCATCGCGATCATGGATATCACGCAGCGATTCCATCACCACTTTGGCGTTTAAGGGGTCAAGGGAGGCGATGGGTTCATCGGCCAGAATAATTTGCGGGTTTTGAACCAAAGCCCGGGCAATGGCCACACGCTGTTGCTGGCCGCCGGAAAGGGTCTCAACCCGTTGTAAGGCGATCTCTGAAATGCCCAAGCGATCAAGGGCAGTCAGGGCCGCTAACCGTTCGTCTGCACTGAAAATTTTTAGTAAACTAGATATCAACTTTTGGTCGTTTAGACGTCCTAACATCACGTTGGTCAACACGTCCAAGCGCGGCACTAAATTAAATTGTTGGAAAATCATTGCGCAATTTCGTTGCCAGGAGCGACGGTCACTACCGCGCAGAGCCAAGACATTTTTGCCCTCATATGACACATTTCCAGACGTAGCTTCTGTAAGCCTATTCAACATTCTAAGTAGTGTTGATTTGCCTGCGCCAGAGCGCCCAATGATGCCGATCATCTGTGGCTCTGCAACCGCAAACGAGACGTTATTGACAGCGTGGACGGCACCAAAACACTTATTGATTTGCTGAACTTTTAACATCACACTACCCAACAATTACGCTTCCTGAATAGAGCGCCTAAATGAAAAAGATGTGATGCTTCTATTTCCAAATTATTAAAATCACTTGATGAATATCACAAAAGCTATCTACGAAGCTAAACATAGGCGCATCAGTATTTCCAACGAACGGCTCTTCATGATTGTACAGAGAGTGAGCTGCTCAGCTTGGAAAGCTGGTAAATACTTTTCTTTAATTGGGGGTAGCTTCCGAGCAAAATAACATTCCGATCACGTCATGCGTGTTTTAGAGGTCACTTTGATCCATCTTTTTTAGTGTTTGGTTGTACGGGCTTTAGCCACAAAAAATATAAGAATCCTCAGCAAAAAAGTAGAAGATCAAAAACATTAAGAACTGATTCAGTTCTTAGCGGTTATTAGCTTTCGCCTGTTACTTATGGTCTTTCAGCAAATCCATGGAGAGCGGGTTTGAGCATCTAGTGCCGCAGGCTATATGCTAGGGCTTTTTGTCTGCTGAATTGTACTGATCTCGGTAAGAGGCATTAAGAAAAGTGGCTTGCTCGGAGAGCCACCATAATCTCTCACTATGGCATCCGCCAAATAGGCGCAGCAAACAACAAAAATATCTCAAGATTATGACACCATGTGTCAAGTCGATATTGAAATGAAAGATTTCTATCAACTTAAAAATAAACATAGAAAATTCAGCATCTCATTGTAGTCGAAAAGCGGGCTAAGAGGTAATTGCGTCCATAAAAACTCCGTTTAAGGTCTGTTCACCACGGGGCTAGTATCTTTTGGCGTCATAAACTGTGGAAGCGTTACCGTGAATGTACTGCCAACACCAAGTTCGCTTTCAACGGAGAGCGCGCCACGATGGCGGGTCACAATATGTTTCACAATTGCCAGCCCTAGTCCGGTGCCGCCCAGTTCACGGGACCGGGCTGTATCAACACGATAGAAGCGCTCAGTCAATCGGGGCAAATCACTTTCTGGAATTCCTTGTCCTTGATCACTGACCGCAAAAGACACAACACGGATATCTGTGTCGGGAAAGGCTAGTGGCACGCGTGAGGGTTGGTAAGCATGAATTGTCACAACGCTATCCGGACGGCCATATTTAATTGCATTTTCAACCAGGTTTTGGGCCACCTGGGCGATCTGATCACCGTCGCCGCGGACGGCCGGAAGATCGGGCTCACACGCTAACGAAAGAGTAATATTTTGGCGCTGCGCCGCGATCGCCAAGCCCACCCTCACACTTTCCAGCACGGCCGGCAAAGAGATCGCATCGGTTGGCCGTGTATGCTCGATGGATTCAATCCTTGATAACGACAACAAGTCCTCAACAAGGCGAGACATACGACCAGCTTGCGCACGCATGATGTCAAGGAATTGCTCCCGCGCTTCGTCGTCTTCCTTAGCTGGACCTTGAAGCGTTTCAATAAAACCAATCATTGACGCCAGGGGAGTTCGCAATTCGTGACTAGCATTAGCGATGAAATCACCACGCATTTGCTCTGCTCGTTTCAAGTCGGTCAAATCCGTGAACAACAACAGCGCCGCCCGCGGCGAGCCATCATCAACACGGTAGGAGTCCACATGAAGCGCAAAGAAATGCCGACTTATCGAGGTGGTCTCAAATTCGATGATCTCCGAGCCACCATTTTTCAAAACCTTGCTGATCAACGACGAGGCCGCAGGCTGGCGCAGAATTTGATGAATATCAAAGCCAAGTATTCGCTTACCGAAGCGCTCATAGGCCGCACGGTTGGCGGCCTGCACTCGGGCCCGTGTGTCCAATAAAATCAACGGCTCCGGGATGGTATCGAAGATCGCTCGCTGGAGCCGTTCCGATTGCTGAAAATCGGCCACATAATCATGCCATAATCTGTCAACATTCGCTAATTTCGCGGCCAAATCACGGTCGTAATAACCAAGCGCCCGTTCAACCGCGGTGTTGCGCGACAAGGTCTGGCTCGGCTCGGTGCGCGCCGACAGCCAGGCGATGAGCAAGTCACGGATGGCAAAGTGGTAATAGACGGCGGCGGCGGCGAAGACAGCGAACAGAAACCCGATTGATAATGTCTGCAACCACGGCAGCTGAATAAAAAAGCGCAGAACGAGTAACGCTGCGACAAAGGCAAGCGACAGCGACCCCGCCCACACGACAATTTGCCCGAGCGGTGGCCGCACCCTTTGTTTTACTTGACCCGCATCATCCATCGTTTATCCGGCGACGCTTTCTCCCAGCGATTCATACGCTGCCAGCGCTG
>QCEM01000049.1 GCA_003280605.1 SAR116 cluster bacterium AG-355-O21
TCGAGAAATTCAGCAGCTGTTTTGCCGATAACTACCGCCAGCAAAAGCCAAGCATGACCGCTGCCGAATACGCCAGCCTGAAGGATCTGGGGTTTACCTGCTTACTGGAACATCTTGATAGCGGTGACGCGGTTACCAATAGCCACCAAGCGCGCTGCTTTGAGGCCAGCATGCATATGCGCCATCAAGAGCGGGCGGCCACTTTTTGGCGCTCGGATCGATCACGTTTGATGGTGGTGCAGTAACCCGCATGCGGCAACCGGCCTAACTGCCTTCCTGGAAAGGATGAGTCGCAATCCAATGCCGGGCGATGTCTAACCGGCCCGTCACCCAAATGTCGTCAAGACTGGCAATATAGTCCAAAAGCCGCTGCAGACCGCGGGCCCGCGCTGGGTGCCCAATAAGCCGTAAATGCAGGCCGCAAGACATCATTTTAGGATGCTCTGCGCCTTCCGCGCGCAGGAAATCAATGGCATCGCGCATGAATTGGAAATAATCTTCCCCATGGCCAAACCACCCGCGGCTGAATTTGGAATCATTATTAACCAAAGAATAGGGAACAATCAGATGCGGTTTCCCGGACACCTTGCGCCAATATGGCAGATCGTCATTGTAAGCATCGGAATCATATAAAAAGCCGCCGTCCTCGACCAATAAGCGGCGGGTGTTAACACTCGGGCCGTGCCGGCAATACCAGCCAAGCGGCCGGGCGCCCGTTAACGCCGTCAAGATGCGCACGGCTTCGCCGATATGCGCCCGCTCCTCAGCTTCGCTCAACTCAAAATGATTGACCCACCGCAAACCATGGCAACAAATATCAAAACCGGCAGCCGACAGTGCCGCAACAGCAGCTGGGTTGCGCTGTAAGGCTTGCGCACAGGCAAATACGGTAGCCGGCAAGCCGCGTTCTTCAAAAAGCCGAAGTAACCGCCAAAAACCCACGCGTGAGCCATATTCAAACATCGATTCGGCAGCTAAGTCACGGCCGTCGGGGCCGGCTTCGAGCAGCGGCGATTCGGTTAAGCCGGCCTCACTTTGGGGATCACCATCCGGTACCGCAGGTTCCGAGCCCTCCTCATAATTAATCACAAAATTGATCGCCAAACGGGCATTATTCGGCCAGCGCGGGTCCGGTGGATGGGCCCCATAGCCAATAAAATCGCGTTGTAAATCTTCCATCAAACCGGCTCCTTCCTGGGGCTTCCAGGGTATTTGCCGACGATCTTACGGAAGCCGTTGGCCGAAAGCTATCGAAAGCGGCTTTTCAAGTCTGCACCATGGGAGTAGTCTTTACATTCATACCGACGACCCTTGACGGGAGAGTGTGGCCGGTTGACGACGTGAAGATTGCGCTGTCAGGTCACCGCCGAAGGAGCAACCGCCCCGGAATCTCTCAGGCACCTGTACCGCAAGGCGAGGAAACTCTGGAAAGCTGGCGTTCGCGTCACACCGAAGGGGAAAGCTGGCACTACCACGCCGGTCAATCTCTCAGGTACTCCGACAGAGGGGGCATGGTCACAAACTTCCTTGGCCATGGCCTTGTTTGCGGAGTTGGTGGATGAACGACGGTATCTTAAAGAAGACCCCCCTGCATGATCTGCATATTACCCTCGGCGCCCGCATGGTGCCTTTCGCAGGTTATGAGATGCCCGTCCAATACCCGCTTGGGGTGATGGCGGAACATCTGCATACCCGCAGTCAAGCCGGACTGTTCGATGTTTCCCATATGGGCCAGTTGCGCTTATACGGCGATAACCGCGCCAAACTTTTGGAAACCTTGGTCACCGCAGATGTGCAAAATTTGCCCGTCGGTGCAACGCGCTACACCCTGTTTACCAATGATAACGGCGGTATCCTTGATGATTTGATGGTGACCAATGCAGGCGATCATCTGTATTTGGTCGTCAATGCCGCCTGCAAAGATGCCGATATCGCGCATTTGCGCCGCATTTTTGGTGACGATCTTGAGGTGCAGGCGGACGCTGCGCTTATTGCCCTTCAAGGCCCTGCCGCCGCCGCCGTTATGGCCCGCCTGGCACCGGCCAGCACGGCACTGGTTTTCATGACATCAGCAGGCGTTCAAATTGGTGGCCATGACTGTGTCCTCACCCGCGCCGGTTACACCGGCGAAGATGGCTTCGAGATTTCAATTGCCGGCGCCCAAGCAATGGATTTGGCGGCGCTCTTGCTGCAGCAGCCGGAAGTTGAGGCCATCGGCCTTGGTGCCCGCGATAGCCTGCGATTGGAAGCCGGGTTATGTCTTTACGGTCATGATATCGACAGCACCACAACCCCGGTTGAGGCCGGCTTGCCCTGGGCGATTTCAAAATCACGCCGTCTCGGCGGCGGTTTCCCGGGCGCGGAGCTGATCCAAAAGCAGCTTGCCGGCGGCACCGCCCGCAAACGCGTGGGGATTCGCCCGCTGGGCCGCGCGCCGGTCCGTGAAGGCGCTGTTCTGAGCACAGCTGATGGTGCGGAAATTGGTCACATCACCAGCGGCGGCTACGGCCCAAGCGTTGCCGGCCCTGTCGCCATGGGCTATGTGACCGCCGCCAACAGCACGCTTGGCACGCCGTTAAATGCCATTGTTCGCGGTAAGCCGCTGGCCGTGGAAATTGCCGCCTTACCCTTTGTCGCACAAAATTATCATCGGAGTTGATCACGCCCGAATGCAGAGGAGCATTAACTATGAGCACAGTTCGTTTCAGTGAGGATCACGAGTGGATTGCGATTGATGGCGATATTGGCACCGTTGGTATTACCGACCACGCACAAGAACAATTAGGTGATATTGTGTTTGTCGAAGTGCCGGAAAGCGGCCGTGTGGTTGCCAAGGGCGAGGAATGTGCGGTGGTCGAATCGGTGAAGGCCGCCAGTGAGATTTACAGCCCTGTCGCCGGTGAAATCATCGAAGGCAACGCCACCCTGGTCGATGCGCCGGAGACAGCGAACAGTGACCCGGCAGGTGCTGGTTGGTTTTTTAAAATCAAGTTAAGCGACCCCAGTGACCTGGACACCCTGATGGATGAATCTGCTTATAATACGTTTGTGGGCAGTTGAATTAATTTTGAGCCCAGCACCGATCGTAAAAGAACCAAACGCCTAATCAAGGAGAGACCGATGCCAACCGCGATGACACCGCTTGCAGCGCTAAATGATGACCGCGCCTTTATCGGCAGGCATATCGGGGCCACCCCAGCGGAGCAAAGCGAGATGCTAAATGCCCTTGGCTTTGCGGACCTTGAGGCGTTAACCGTGGCAGCGGTCCCGGATACCATCCGCAGCAGCGAGCCGTTGAACCTGGGCGCGCCAATGAGCGAAGAGCGCGCGCTTGGCAAACTTCGACAATTAGCTAATCAAAATAAAGTGATGCGCAACTTGATCGGGCGCGGCTATCACGATTGCCATGTGCCGGCCGTGATCTTGCGCAATATTTTCGAAAACCCCGGCTGGTATACATCCTACACCCCATATCAGCCTGAGATTAGCCAAGGACGGCTGGAAGCCTTATTGAATTTTCAGACCATGGTCAGCGACCTAACCGCCATGGATATCGCCAATGCATCACTGCTCGACGAGGCCACGGCGGCGGCCGAGGCGATGACATTTGCAAAACGCCTGGCCAAAAATAAAGGCAATGTGTTTTTCGTTTCCGATGCCTGCCATGAGCAAACAATCGATGTCCTGCGCACCCGCGCGGCCCCCATCGGCATCGAGATCAAGATTGGTGACGAACGCCAAGGTCTTGGCGACGAGGTTTTTGCGGTTCTGATGCAATACCCGGAATCAACCGGTGACTTGCGCGACCCGGAGCCGGTCATCGCGGCTGCCCATGCGCAGGGGGCGATGGCGATTGTTGCTGCCGATCTGCTGGCGCTCACGATCATGAAACCACCGGGCGAAATGGGTGCCGACGGGGCCGTTGGCTCGGCCCAACGGTTCGGGGTGCCGCTTGGTTTTGGCGGCCCTCATGCAGCTTTTTTTGCCACCCGTGAGGCCCATAAGCGGTCCATGCCCGGACGCTTGGTTGGGGTCTCAATTGATCATCATGGTGACCCTGCATTGCGCTTGGCATTGCAAACCCGTGAGCAACACATCCGCCGTGATAAAGCGACAAGCAACATCTGCACGGCCCAAGCGCTGTTAGCGATTATGGCCAGCATGTATGGCGTCTACCATGGCCCCAGCGGTCTTCAGCAGATCGCCTGGCGGGTGCATCGGCTGACCGCTATCCTGGTCGCCGGATTGCGCCGTCTGAATTACCGGATCGAGCACGACACCTATTTTGGGACGGTTCTTGTTGAAACCGAGGACTGGACAGCGTCGGTCTGGGAAGCGGCCCGTATCGAAGGCATTAATCTGCGCTGGCAGGACAATCAGATAGGGATTTCCCTTGATGAGACTTGTGATCAGCAATTGATTGAAACCTTGTGGCGCATCATGGCCTTTGACAGCTTTGTCGAATTTAATTTTGAGACCGTGGAAGCCGAAATAAAATCGGCAATCCCTGAAAGCTTGCTGCGCAGCAGCGAATTTATGACCCACCCGGTTTTCAACAGCCACCACGCCGAAACCGCGATGATGCGATATATCCGCGGCCTCATGGACAAAGACATCGCCCTTGATCGGGCCATGATCCCGCTTGGCTCATGCACGATGAAACTGAACGCTGCCAGCGAAATGCTGCCGGTTAGTTGGCCGGAATTTAACCAAATCCATCCCTTCGCCCCCGATGATCAAAGCCAAGGTTATCGCAGCATGATGGCGGAATTACAGGATATGCTGTGTGCGGCGACCGGCTATGACGCCATTTCGTTGCAGCCAAATGCCGGCAGCCAGGGCGAATTCGCCGGCTTGTTGGTGATTAAGGCCTATCATGAGAGCCGCGGCGAAGGGCATCGCAATATTTGCCTGATTCCAAACTCCGCCCATGGCACCAACCCGGCCTCAGCGTCGATGGCCGGAATGCGGGTGGTGGTCGTTGACTGCGACGAGAACGGTAATGTCGATATGGCCGATTTGACCGCCAAAGCGACCGAACATGGGCCTAATCTTGCCGCCCTCATGGTCACCTACCCGTCAACACACGGAGTCTTTGAAGCGGCCATTACCGAGGTCTGCGAAATCATCCATGACCACGGCGGTCAGGTGTATATTGACGGTGCCAATCTCAACGCCATGGTTGGGGTCTGTCAGCCCGGAAAATTCGGCGGCGATGTGTCCCATCTCAATCTGCATAAGACCTTCTGCATTCCGCATGGCGGCGGCGGTCCAGGTGTTGGTCCAATCGGTGTTGCCGCGCATTTGGCAGAATTTCTTCCCGGCCATATCCGGCTGCGCGACGTCGACAGCAACGCCATCGGGGCGATTGCCGGGGCAGCTTACGGCAGTGCGTCAATTCTTCCGATTTCCTGGATGTACATGAAAATGATGGGCGCCGAGGGGCTTAAAACGGCAACCCAGGTGGCCATTCTTAATGCCAATTACATTGCCCACCGCCTGCGCGACCATTACCCGATCCTCTACACCGGCCCCAACGGCCTGATCGCCCATGAATGCATCATCGATGTCCGGCCCTTGAAAGACCAGGTCGGTGTCAGCGTCGAAGATATTGCCAAACGCTTGATTGACTTCGGTTTTCATGCCCCAACCATGTCCTTCCCTGTGGCCGGCACGTTGATGATTGAACCGACCGAAAGCGAAGGAAAGGCTGAAATTGACCGCTTTTGCGAGGCGATGATCGCAATCCGCGCGGAAATCGCCGAGATTGAAAATGGCCAGCAAACTTTGGCCGATAGCCCATTAACCCATGCGCCTCATACCGCCGCCGACTTGATCGCAGACGACTGGTCGCGCGGCTATAGCCGCACGCAAGGCGCGTTTCCTGACAACAATCCGCTGCGCGTTAAATATTGGCCGCCGGTGGGGCGGATCGACAATGTCCATGGCGATCGCAATTTGATCTGTGCCTGCCCGCCGCTGGATGCCTATCGTGATGCGGCCGATTAAAGGGTCGCTAGCGATGAATTGAATAACCTGCCGCCGTCAACGCCCAGTGCATGGCCTGATAACCCTGCCTTGCCATCTGTGCAGGCGGGTGTGCAATCAGGTCCTGTTAGGCTTCGACAACGAACCAGCCTTGATAACGATGTGCGGCGAGCCGCTGGATAATGGCCGATAAATTTGTTAACCAGACAGGGTGTATGGCTTTACCGACACTGTGAAGCAGTATCCCGCGGCAGCGCAGGTTTTAGCCTTTTCGGTTAGCGCCGAAAACGACAATACCGTTGCGTTGTTCATGTCGGGCCTGTTTCGCACCCACAGCGATATCAAAGCCGTTTATAACACCGTCATGCAGGCTGGATTTGATCACTAAAGAAGGCTTCATAGGCAAATAGCGCGGTGGCACCGCCGGTATGTAAGAAAACCACGTTATCGGTGGCTTTGAAAAAGCCCTGCCGGACCATGCCGACCATCCCGGCGAAGCCTTTTCCCGTATACACCGGATCCAAGAGGATACCTTCTTGGCGAGCGGCCAGCATCACCGCCTCGATGGTTGAGTCCGCAGGCAGCCCATAGCCGGCGCCAATATAGCCGTCATCAACACGGATCTTTTCGACCGGCAGCGCATCGGCGCCAATCGCCGCTGCGGTTTTTTCTGCCAAGCTGTGAACAGCAGCAATCTGCACAGGCTTTTCCCGCCGAACACTGACCCCCATGACAGGAACCGCGGCGTTTAAGGCATGCAGCCCGGCCACCAGCCCTGCCTGTGTGCCAGTACTGCCAGTGCCCATCACAATCCAGTCAATCTTCAGATCCATCGCCGCCGCTTGCGTCAGCAGCTCCTCGGCACAGACAACATAGCCAAGCGCGCCGATAACGTTAGAGCCGCCGCCGGGAATGAAATACGGCCGCCGGCCAGCTGCACGCAGTGTTTCGACAACCCTTACCGTCTCAGCATTCATATCCAAACCAGCCGCGCGATACTCCAATGTGGCGCCAAACATCTGATCTAAAAATACATTACCGGAGTTGTCATAGGCATCGCCGGCATCAGGCACCCGGCGCTCCAACAAGCCATGGCAATCCAGCCCGGCTCGGCAGGCGGCGGCGGCTGTTTGGCGCACATGGTTTGACTGCACAGCGCCATGGGTGACAACCATATCAGCGCCTTCGGCGACGGCTTCAGCGATGAGAAATTCCAATTTCCGGGTCTTATTACCGCCGGTTGCAAGGCCGGTGCAGTCATCCCGCTTAATCCATAAATTAGGACCGCCGAGATGGGCCGATAAGCGCGCCATCGGTTCAAGTGGCGTCGGACCGTGGGAAAGCGCGAGACGGGGAAAGGCGGATAAATCAAGCACGGGAATCTCCGTTATAAAAAACAGCGTTTGTTACGGTACAACCGGTGAGCGACAGAGCGGCAACAGGCACGCGGAACCGTACCATTGCCCACCCGCTGGCAGCAATCGAATGATTCCAGCCGATCAGGCCAGATATTTGCCTGGCCGCGTGCTGGCATTTTTCGTTGGCATCGCCCCCTTCGGCTAAGACCATCGCGGCAAGGTGCTGATTCGGGTGACGACGGCGCTTGACAGGCTAAAATCACAGGGTGTCGCGTTAAGTTATTCTTTTTATGCCGTCGAACAACCTATCCGTTTCTTCACCAAGTCTATAAATCATATGCGAAATACGAGATATCCACATTAAAGTTAAGTGAAACGCTAAATATTGGGTTGATCCGGGATTCTAGATTTGCGAGTCTCATTGTGTTTGGTTCTTTTGTCGCGGCAGGCCAACGCAGGATTTGTCGCCGACAAGCTGGACTTTACCGGTGGTCCTAACCGGCACACCGACGTAGCGCCACTCGGGGGAGGGGCATCATGTCATTGACGACCGTAGGGAGCCGCCAACTCACTAAAAATCCATTGGATTTAGTTGAGGAGTTGGTGAGCGTAAATGATTGGGCTTATGAGCGTGCAGCTGTCGACGAGCTGGCGGTGGAAGTCAGCGGGCGATGGTCTGAATATAGGTTGTTTTTCCTGTGGCAAGAAGATGCGGCAGCGATGCATTTTAGCTGCCTGTTTGACCATCGTGTGCCAAATCGCAAATTCAATGAGGTCAGTCGTTTGCTGGCGATCATCAATGAAAAACTGTGGCTTGGGCATTTTGACCTGTCAAGCGATGACGGCACGCCGGTATTTCGGCATACCCTGTTGTTGCGCGGCATCAGCAACCCAAGCGTTGAGCAGATGGAAGATATGATCGATTACGCCATGACCGAGTGCGAACGCTTTTTCCCGGCATTCCAATTTGTTGTCTGGGGCGGCAAAGAGCCACACGAGGCCCTTGCCGCCGCTATGATTGACGTCGAGGGCGAAGCATGAACGCGGCACCCAGACCTTTACTCCTGATCGGTGCTGGCAAAATGGGCGGTGCCATGCTGACCGGTTGGTTAGACCGCAACATGGCGGCCGATGGGGTTATCATTGTCGAGCCGAACCCGGCGACACGGGCGGACTGGCAGGGTCGGGCAGGTGTTAGCGTTTACCACAGCGCTGATGAGATTGCCGATACAGTGATACCAGGCACGGTCATTCTTGCCGTTAAACCGCAGATGATGGATGACGCCTTAGCGCCGTTACAGCGTTTTGTCGGCCCGGAAACCGCTTTCCTGTCGATTGCCGCCGGCAAAACCATTGCTTATTTCGAGCAACACTTGGCCGCCGATGCAGCAATTATCCGGGCCATGCCGAACACCCCGTCAGCGGTTGGCCGCGGCATCACCGCCTATTGCACCAACGCTGCTGTCAGCGCTGCTCAAGCATCTGCGGGGGCGGCCTTGCTGGCTGCCGTCGGCGAGGTTGTTGTCGTTGACAGTGAGGCGCTGATTGATGCGGTCACCGCCGTTTCAGGCAGCGGCCCTGCATATGTGTTTTATTTGATTGAAACCCTGGCCGACGCCGGTGCCTCTGCTGGCCTGCCCGCCGAGCTTGCGATGCAATTGGCGCATGCCACAGTTTGCGGCTCCGGCGAGCTGGCCCGTCTCAGCGATCAACCGGCAAGCCAGCTGCGGATTAATGTCACCAGCCCGGGCGGCACAACGCAAGCGGCACTCGAAGTGCTGATGGACCCGGATACCGGCTTACAGCCGCTAATGCGGCGTGCTGTCGCCGCCGCCGAGCAGCGTGCCCGGGAGCTGGCCGGCTAACGCCTCGCAAAGGATTTATGCCGCCCTGTAATTCACGTCTAAAAGTGTTATATCGCTAGCATGACAGAACAAGCAGACACAGCCCACGACACCGCATCTTACAAGGCCATCTTTACGGCAGCCTTCGACCTTGCCGCCGAGATGCCTTGGCCACAGGTGGCTCTTGATGACATTTATCGCCGAGCTGGACTGTCGGATGCCGGCACGACGCGGCCTTACCGTTGCAAACTGTCTTTATTGCTGGGCTTTGCAAGCTGGGTTGACGAGGAAGTTGCGGCAATGGCCGGTGAGGCGGACGACTTGGCACCGCGTGATCGGCTCTTTGATTTACTGATGCTGCGGTTCGATGTGCTTAATCCTTACCGGGACGGGGTCACTGCCATTGTCAAAAGCCTGCCGAGCATGCCGATGACGGCCTTTGCCGGCGGTCCCGGCTTGGCAAAATCAATGCGCACAACGTTAACGCAAGCGGGGGTTTCAACTGCGGGGCTTGCCGGCATGTTGCGCGGCAAAGGTCTGGCCTTTGTCTATCTGACCGCGGTGCGGGCCTGGCTCGACGATGATAGCCTTGATTTATCGGCAACCATGAAAGCGCTGGACCAGGGTCTGGTAAAAGCCGAAGAATTGGCAATTTCTGTTGGTTTAGCGTCATCTGGCAGCGCCGAAGAATAATTTTTGTGCACCGCACAAAAAAACATTGACGCCAGCTACACCGGCCCTTATATTACCAAAGTAAGTTTATTGCAGCGCAGCAAATTAATGCGCAGACACGGGGAACAATATGACCTATACAAACCCATTTTTTGACTTCGATGCGCAGAAGCTCATGGCCGATTTCAAACTGCCAAATGTTGACAGTGGTGCGGTGATTGATCTTTTCCAGCGCAACGTGGAAGCTGTCGTGAATGCAAACCAAACAGCGTTTGCCGGCTTTCAAGCCATTAGCCAACGCCAAGGTGAGTTGGTGAGTAAAACCGTTGAAACATCATCGAAATCGATCCAGGACGTGATGGCAACCGAGGCACTTGAGGAACGTTTGGCGAAACAAACCGCGTTCATCAAAGACAGCTATGCCGAGGCGGTGACCAATGCCAAAGAATTATCGGATATGATGGCAACTGCCAGCGGCGATGCTTTGGACATTATCTCCAAGCGGGCCACGGCGACACTTGATGAAGTGTCCACGATTATTACGAAAAAGTAAGTCAGATACGCTGCTTGACGGCGTCTGAACGATACGACAAACGCTCGGCCTCAGGGTCGGGCGTTTTGCGTTTGGCCCGCCGCCCTTGCCTGCATTTGAGGCCGCGGCTAGGCTGTTTGGGTGGCAAAAAATTGGGGGCATAGGACCGTGACCTTAAGCTTCGACGCGTTCTTGAACGTTGACATCCGAGTTGGCACAATCACCCGTGCGGAGGCTTTTCCTGAAGCAAGGCGGCCGGCATTTAAGCTTTGGGTGGATTTTGGTGAGGCGCTTGGCGTTAAAAAAACCTCTGCGCAAATTACCAAACACTATGCCCTTGAGGACCTGGCCGGACGGCAAGTGGTAGCGGTGGTCAATTTTCCACCGAAGCAAATTGGCAAATTCATGAGCGAAGTTCTTGTCCTTGGGGTCCCGGACAGCGATGGCGAAGTGGTTTTACTGCAACCTTCGCTTCAGGTGCCGCTGGGCGGCCGCATGTACTAGCGGTTACAAAGACCTTAAATCGGTAAGCGGATAGTCGCTTTTAAGCCACCGAACACACTTTCTTCTAACCATAAATCGCCGCCATGTTCACGCGCGATCGAACGGGCAATCGTTAGCCCAAGGCCGGTACCGCCTGTTTGTGGGTTGCGGGCGGTGTCAAGGCGAACAAACGGCCGGAAAACATCGTTCCGTCGATCAGCCGGAATCCCTGGTCCGTCATCTTCGACGATGAAATCAATGTGTTCATCGTCGCCCTCAACGGTGATCAGGACTTTTGCACCATACCGGCAGGCATTCGATGTCAAATTCGTCAGCGCACGTTTTAACGCATTGGCGCGGACCGGCATTTCGATCACCCGTTCCGCCGGTAACAGCAAGTCGATGGCGCGCCCTGCCCGCGCCTCAACATCGACGATTTCACTGGCCAGGGCCGCCAGGTTAGCATTCCGCACCGGCTCGCCGCCCTCGCCGCGGGCAAACGCCAGATAGCCCTCAACCATATGCTCCATGTCAGCAACGTCACTTTGTAATTCGTCAACGCCGTCAGTTTCGCCAATCATTGCCAATTGCAACTTCATCCGCGTCAGCGGCGTCCGCAAATCATGCGATACGCCGGCAAGCATTTCGGTTCGTTCTGTCAGCTGGCGCTGAATGCGATCGCGCATCTGACTGAACGCAACGGCGGCTTGGCGCACTTCTGTCGCCCCTTCGATGGCAATATTACCGCCGTCACGACCAAGGCCAAAATTACGCGCTGCTGTCGCCAGTCGGCGAATCGGCCGGATTTGATTGCGCATGAAGACGATGGCAACGGCAAACAGCACCAATGAGCTGCCAAGCATCCATAAAATAAAGATATAGGTGGTTGAGCTATAGACCCGCTTACGTTGGGTGATGACGTCTAAGACACCATTTTCCAGCTGCACCTGAATAATCAATTGCCGATCATCATCGGCCATTTTGAGGGCATAGGGTCGCTCGACGCGGCGCGCCATCGCCGCTCGCAATACCGTTTCCACATAATCGCCGGGCACCTGCGTCTGAGCGGCTTCTGCGATCACGGCTTGATCGGTGTAGCGCAGCGTGAAATCTAATAGACCGGCAACCTCACGGTTTAGCCGGGCCACACTGTCGGCGCTGGCGAGCGGGTCGATCTGGCGAACAATAAGCCCGATATCCCCGGCCAGATTGGAAACCAGCCGGCGCGTTAATGTATCCCAATGGCGCTCATAAAACACATAGGCCGTGACGGCTTGCATCAACAATAATGGGGTGACGATGATCAACAACGCCCGCCCGAATAATGTCCGCGGCAGCAGGCGTTTAAAGGCCGCGACTGGTGATTTTTGAGCCAAATTCATGCCCCAAGTTCCACATGGTCAACACATAGCACATAGCCCATGCCACGCACGGTTTGTAGATACCGCGGAAATTTTGGATCTTGTTCAATCTTGCGCCGTAACCGGGTGATTTGCACATCAACACTGCGCGCATTGCCGCCTTGTCCATCACGCGCCGCCAAACTTTCCCGTGATAACGCCGCACCGGCGCTGGCGGCCAATACCGCTAATAAGCCTGCTTCAGCTTCGGTCAATCGGACCGCCGCCTCCCCTCGGCTTAAAAACCGCCGCCGGCAATCAAACGAGAAGGCACCAAAATGAACGACGTTAGGGGCCGCAAGCTTGTCGTCATCGACCATTTCCTTGCGCCGTAAGATGGCGCCAATGCGCAGTAATAGCTCGCGCGGTTCAAACGGTTTCGACAAATAATCATCGGCCCCCCCTTCAAGGCCAGCGATCCGTTCCTCTACATCAACCATCGCCGTGAGCATTAAAATGGGGGTATTATTTTCGCGCCTTAAATCACGAATAAAACTTAAGCCATCCTCACCTGGCATCATGCGATCCAAAATCATCAAATCAAAATTGACCCCGCGCAATCGCCGGCGCGCCTCATCGGCATCCGCTGCGGTTGAGACCCAATAACCATTGTCGGTGAGATATTTGCCCAACAAATCACGTAACCGTTGGTCATCATCAACGACAAGGATATGTTCCGGCTCAAGTTCCATTACCGTCCTTACCTTTTTGGCGAGCCAGGCAGCTGAATCGTTTCATCAGGAAAGCGGCTGCGGTCCTCAATATCGATGATATCGCGCAGCACACGCCGGAACCCCTGCACCGCTTCTGCGCCGGCGGCGCGGTAGGCGACCGCAATGCGCTTGCGCTGATTGGCCGTTAATGACTGCTCCAATTCAATCCCTTTAGCGGTCAAATGCAACAATCGCTTGCGGCGGTCCTGTTCGCCCGGGCGCTGAATGACATACCCCTCGGTTAATAAATGGCTCAAAACCCGCGACAGGCTCTGTTTGGTGATTTTCAAAATAGCCAATAATTCACTTACTGTAATCCCAGGATGGCGGCCAACGAAGTAGACAACCCTGTGATGGGCGCGCCCCAAGCCGATTTCACTGAGAATGGCATCGGGCTCGCCGGTAAAATCACGATAGGCGAAAAACAACATCTCGATGCCTTGTCGAAGTTCCTCCTCGCGAAGGAAAAGTGGATTTGCAGGACTTTTTATGTCAGCCATATTGACATATTTCCTTTTGATTGTTATTGATTATCCAAAGGTAACGAAATAATATGTCTAAACACCCTGATTTTACGATGTAATTTAACATTCGTCTGCATCTGGGAAGGGATGGGGATAACCAACATGACAGCAATTTCCTTTGACAATCTCGACGGTTCAATCTGGTACGACGGCGAGATGGTGCCATGGCGTGAAGCGAAATTACATGTGTTGAGTCACGCGCTACATTATGCCAGTTCTGTGTTCGAGGGCGAGCGCGTTTACAGCGGAGAAATTTTTGAATCGCGGGCCCATACCGAGCGGCTGCGGAAATCGGCCCAGGTGCTCGACTTTGAGATCCCCTGGTCAGTTGAGGAAATTGAGGCTGCCAAAAAAGCCACCGTTGCCGCCTCTGGGCTAAACAATGCCTATATTCGACCTGTTGCCTGGCGCGGTAGCGAGATGATGGGCGTTTCCGCACAAGACAATACCATCCATATGGCAATCGCTGTCTGGGACTGGCCGTCATATTTTGATGCCGAAGCAAAAATGGCAGGCATTAAATTGCAAATGGCCCCCTATCGCCGGCCAGCGCCGGACATGGCTCCAACTGACGCTAAAGCAGCTGGGTTGTATATGATTTGTACCTTATCAAAGCATAAGGCGGAAAAGGAAGGGTATCACGACGCCTTAATGCTCGACTACCGCGGACAGATCGCGGAGGCGACAGGTGCAAACATCTTTTTCCTGATGGATGATGGCCGAATTCACACGCCAACCCCCGATTGCTTCCTGGATGGAATCACCCGACGTACCGTCATCGGCATGGCCAAAGCACGTGGCTATGAGGTGGTTGAGCGGGCGATGATGCCTGAGGAAATGGCCAATGCACGCGAGTGCTTCCTGACCGGGACGGCTGCCGAAGTCACCCCCGTGCGGCGGATCGCCGACTACACATTTACCCCTGGCGAAGTGTGCAAAACCCTGATGGAAGATTACACCACCAAGGTCAATTCACCGGCTGCAGCAGCAGCGGCGGAATAAAGCATGCTAGCCGGCAGTCATTCGCAGCTGTCGGCCGGTTTTACCAGCTGGTTTTAGGGGCCGATTTTTCAGTGCCACATGCTATTCGGCATGTCGGCAAAGGGCTACCAAAGCAACTAAAACCTCGGCCATATATGCGCCGTTATGGCCGGACAGGTTTTCATGCACGCGATAGAGTGCGCAAACCATGCCGGTTTCCAGATCAACCAATAAAAATTGTCTGCCATATCCTGCACGGCCAAGCCAGCGGCCATCGGTCAGCAGATGATTGCTTTGGCGTGATCAGTTTTTTGCCGGTGCAAGGCGCAGTGCCGGGCGATACAGCGAGCTTGCCATAAAACCCGGACAGACGACAGTGGCGGTTTCCCTGCGCATAAACAGCAAGCCGAACCGCGCCAAACCCAAGACGCTGAGGCAACCGCCGCCCGATAACGCCGGCAGCTAATCGCGGCTCATGCTGATATGAAAGCTACTGGCATAGCCGGCGGCGTCG
>QCEM01000050.1 GCA_003280605.1 SAR116 cluster bacterium AG-355-O21
CATTTAGGCACCGTACCGACCACGCGTAACACCAAAGAGGCGCACCGCGTCGATGGATTGCCAGGTTGGCGGCGCTATGAAATAAGGGAGGCTACGATGGCGACAGCAGAATTGCGATTGGTCGAGAAGGGCGAGATGGACAAAACAAAAGCGATCGAAGCTGCGATTGGGCAGATTGAACGAGCGTTCGGCAAAGGCTCGGTCATGAAATTGGGGCAACAGGGCGCCAGCATTGAAATCGAGGCGATTTCCACCGGCTCGATTGGCCTGGATATCGGCCTGGGCATCGGTGGCCTGCCGCGTGGCCGCATTGTCGAAATCTATGGCCCTGAAAGTTCCGGTAAAACCACTCTGGCTTTGCATGTGGTCGCGGAAGCTCAAAAAATGGGCGGGACCTGCGCCTTTGTCGACGCAGAGCATGCCTTGGACCCGGGATATGCCCGCAAACTTGGTGTCGACATTGATGAGCTGCTGATCTCGCAGCCCGATGCCGGTGAGCAGGCTCTGGAAATTGCCGATACGTTGGTGCGCTCCGGTGCCATTGATGTGCTGGTTGTCGATTCCGTCGCCGCATTGGTCCCAAAAGCCGAACTTGAAGGCGAGATGGGCGATACGCATGTGGGTTTGCAAGCACGCTTGATGAGCCAAGCATTGCGCAAGCTGACCTCATCGATCTCAAAATCAAACTGTCTGGTGATTTTCATCAACCAGATCCGCCTGAAAATTGGTGTGATGTTTGGTAACCCTGAGACCACAAGTGGCGGTAACGCGCTTAAATTCTATGCCTCGGTCCGTCTTGATATTCGCCGCATTGGGGCGATCAAGGACCGTGATGAGGTGGTCGGTAACCAAACCCGTGTGAAAGTGGTGAAGAACAAAATGGCACCGCCGTTCCGTGTTATTGAGTTTGACATCATGTATGGCGAGGGCATTTCCAAGATGGGCGAACTGCTTGATCTTGGGGTCAATGCCGGGATTGTTGAAAAATCCGGTTCTTGGTTCTCTTATGAGGGCACTCGGATTGGCCAAGGGCGCGAAAATGCCAAGAACTTCCTGCGTGAAAACAGTGACGTGGCGGACACCATTGAGCGTGCCATTCGCCATAACGCCGGTCTTGTCGTGGATGCCATGCTGGACCCCGGCAGCGCCAATGACGAAGGCGGCGACGATAACGACGGGGGTGGTGGCGGCGCTGAATAAGGGCCTGGAAATACACCTTTGAGATTGCCGACGGGTCCGCTGCTGCGGGCCCGTTTGCGTTTCGGTCATGCCGCTGAGAGACGGACCGGGTGCTGATGCTACCCTGAACCGCCGTGCTTGGTCTGGACAGCGTGCGGCGGCTTGATTACAACCTGAAGCTCGTCTAAGCGCGTTGGCGTAGTCAACGCCGCTAGATGCGGTTTTAAACAGGATGTAAGCAGGTATGCAGACCACCAATGACATTCGAACAGGGTTTTTGAATTATTTCCAAGACCAGGGACACCGGATCGTGGAAAGCGGGCCGTTGGTGCCGCGTAATGATCCGACGCTGTTGTTCACCAATGCAGGGATGGTGCAGTTTAAGAACCTGTTCACAGGCACCGAAGCGCGCGATTACCAGCGGGCCGTGACCTCACAGAAATGTGTCCGCGCCGGCGGTAAGCATAATGACCTTGAAAATGTTGGCTATACCGCGCGCCATCACACTTTCTTTGAAATGCTGGGAAACTTCTCCTTCGGTGACTATTTCAAGGAAAATGCCATAGAGTTTGCCTGGAACCTGATCACCAAAGAATTTGCGCTGCCGGAAGAACGCTTGCTGGTCACGGTCTATGCCGAAGATGAAGATGCCGCGGCCCTGTGGCGGAAAATTGCCGGCCTCAGCGATGATCGCATCATCCGTATTGCCACGTCTGATAATTTTTGGGCGATGGGCGACACTGGCCCATGCGGTCCCTGCTCAGAAATATTTTATGACCATGGCGATCATATTCCCGGCGGCCCTCCCGGCAGCCCCGATGAAGACGGCGACCGCTTTATCGAAATTTGGAATCTGGTTTTCATGCAGTTCGAGCAGCTCAGCGCCGAGCAGCGGATTGACTTGCCGAAACCATCCATTGATACCGGCATGGGGTTGGAACGTATCGCCGCCGTGATGCAAGGGGTGCACGATAATTACGACATTGATTTGATGCGGGCGTTAATCGAAGCCTCGGCGCAGGCGGCAAATGTTGACCCCGACGGCGACCATGCTGTCTCTCACCGCGTTATTGCCGACCATCTGCGGGCGGCAAGCTTCTTGATCGCCGATGGTGTTTTACCGTCGAATGAAGGCCGGGGCTATGTGCTCCGCCGGATTATGCGCCGGGCCATGCGGCATGTGCATATCCTCGGTGTCAAAGATCCGATGATGTGGCGCTTGGTGCCCGCCCTATCGGCGCAAATGGGACAGGCGTTTCCGGAGTTGCTGCGCGCTGAAAGCTTGATCACGGAAACCCTGAAATTAGAAGAAGGCCGGTTCAAGGAAACCCTTGATCGTGGCTTACGGATTTTAGCCGACGAAACCGACAAGCTTGCCGACGGCGAAGTTCTATCGGGCGCGGTTGCGTTTCGGCTTTATGATACTTATGGCTTCCCGCTGGATTTGACGCAGGACATTTTGCGCGGCCAGGGCCGGGGCCTTGATAATGACGGCTTTGATGCGGCTATGGCGCAGCAAAAAGCGGCGGCCCGAAAAGCCTGGACGGGATCCGGTGATGCCGCAACCGAAACGCTTTGGTTTGACCTGCGCGAACGGTTTGGTGCCAGTGAGTTCCTTGGCTATGAAACACTTTCGGCTGAAGGCGAGGTGGTGGCGTTGGTTGCCGATGGCGAAGTTGTTGACCAATTGGCCGCCGGTCAAGCCGGCGCTATTGTGGTGAACCAAACGCCTTTCTATGGCGAATCCGGCGGCCAGATCGGCGATCAGGGGCAGATCACCGGCGCGTCCGGCGCAGCCTTCACGGTCAGCGACGTGGCCCGTAAACTTGGTGATCTGGTGGTTCACGCTGGCATCGTTGATGCCGGTCAGGTGGCGGTCGGTGATGCTGTTGAATTGCGGGTTGATGGCCGTCGCCGGGACCGCTTACGGGCAAACCATTCGGCCACGCATTTGCTGCATGAAGCATTACGCCAAGCGCTCGGTGATCATGTCACACAGAAGGGCTCACTGGTGGAACCGGGGCGCTTGCGGTTTGACTTTAGTCATCCCAAAACGGTGACTGCAGATGAGTTGGCGGCAGTGGAAGCCACGGTCAATGCCCGGATTTTGGCGAATGACCCGGTGGTCACCCGCTTGATGACACCTGACGAAGCGATTGCTGCCGGTGCTTTAGCGTTGTTTGGCGAGAAATACGGCGATGAAGTGCGAGTTGTTTCCATGGGCGGTCAACAGCCGCCATCCGCTGGATTGGCGGACGGCGGCCATTATTCGACTGAGCTATGTGGTGGCACGCATGTCAGCCGGATGGGCGATATCGGGCAGTTCCGGATCACCAGCGAAGGTGCCGTTGCCTCAGGTGTTCGGCGGATTGAGGCGGTGACGGCAGGTGATGCATTAAGCTATGCTCGTGAGCGCGAGGCGTTATTGCTTGCTGCGGCCGAGAAATTAAAGGCCAATATCGAGCAAGTGCCGGACCGCATCGCTGCGCTGCAGGAGGAACGTCGACGTCTGGATCGGGAACTGACCGAGGCACGCAAGAAATTAGCCAGTGGCCGCGGCGGCACGGATGCAGCAGCAACAAAGACCATTGCTGGCCATGTCTTTGCTGGCCGCGTCCTTGACGGTGTACCGGCCCGCGATCTCCGTGGCATGGCAGATGCCTTGAAACAACAGATTGGCAGCGGCATCGTTGCCATCGCCAGTGCCGATCAGGGCAAAGCCTCATTGGTGGTGGCGGTGACAGAAGACTTGACGGCAGCGATTAGTGCGGTTGAACTCGTCCGCGTTGGTGCCACCGCATTAGGTGGTGCAGGCGGTGGTGGGCGTGCCGACATGGCGCAGGCAGGTGGACCCGAGGTGGCGCAAACCGCAGCCGCTATTAGTGCGATTGAGGAGGCCTTGGCTGGTTTGGCCGGGTGATTTTGGGGAGTTGGGAATGACCGTTCAAACACGTTTTAGCGGCACGGATAAATATGTTGCGACCGATGATCTAAAGGTTGCTGTCAACGCAGCGATGACTTTGCAGCGGCCCTTATTGGTTAAGGGCGAGCCAGGCACAGGTAAAACCGTGCTTGCGCGGGAGGTGGCCGCGGCCATCGGCAAGCCGTTGATTGAATGGCACGTCAAATCAACGACCAAGGCCCAGCAAGGCCTTTATGAATACGATGCTGTCTCGCGGTTGCGGGATAGTCAACTTGGCGATGATAAAGTTCATGACATTGGCAACTACATCATTCGCGGTAAAATGTGGGAAGCCTTTGAAGCTGACGAACAAGTGGTCCTGCTGATTGATGAAATTGATAAAGCCGACATCGAGTTTCCGAACGATTTGCTGCTGGAACTGGATCGGATGGAATTTTTTGTCTATGAGACGCAGCAACAGGTGCGGGCAAAAACCCGCCCGTTGGTGATCATCACCTCGAACAATGAAAAAGAACTGCCGGACGCATTTCTCCGACGCTGCTTTTTTCATTACATCAAATTTCCGGAAGCCGACACCATGGAGCAAATCATCCAGGTGCATTTCCCGGATCTGAAAAAATCCCTGCTGCGCGAAGCGCTGAGCGCTTTTTATGATGTCCGGGACGTTCCGGGTATGAAGAAAAAACCTTCAACCTCTGAATTGCTTGATTGGATTAAGTTACTGGTTGTTGAAGACATTCCGCCGGAAGTTCTTAACGCCAAGGATAAAAAAGATATCATCCCGCCGCTTTATGGGGCGTTGCTGAAAAACGAGCAGGATGTGCAGTTGTTTGAACGCCTGGCGTTTTTGGCTCGGCGCGAGAAATAGGTCGGCGCATGGGCATAGGTTCACGGAGTGCTTTCTTGCTGATCGCTTGGCTGGCAGCCGCCGCTCCGGTCCACGCAGGCGCGTTTAGCAGCCGTGCTCAGGTGCCTGTCGATGCCTTTGCAACGGTTGTCGGCCGGGTATTGGCAAGTATCCCGTTTTGCGGTGGTGATGCCGATGAAGCAGCGATGTTCAAAGGCCATATCAACAAAATGCTGACGCCGTTTGCACCGGATCAAGGTGATCTAGAGCGCTTTTGGAAAGCCGCGATGGCGGCGGCAGATGCGGCTCAGCCAAAGGGCGTTGATTGCACTGACGCCGGCGGTCAGGCATTATTTGGGGACTTAATGGCAGCCCGCCGCGACATTGCCGCGGCGCTCGGCGTCGCGTTAACGCAATAGGCTCACTCGGGGAAGCGAAGCGATTATGTTTAGTAACTTTTTTTACGAGTTGAAACGTGCGCAAGTGCCTGTTTCTTTGCGCGAATATTTGACCTTGCTGGAAGCCGTCGAAGCTGGCTTGGCCAATTACGCGATAGAAGATTTTTATTTCCTCTCGCGCAGCGCATTGGTCAAAGATGAACGACATATTGACCGCTTTGACCAAGTTTTTGGCCATGTTTTTAAAGGCCTGGAATACCTCAGCGATATTTTTAAAGATGTTTTCGGCCAAGGAATCCCCGAGGAATGGCTGCGGCAAATGGCCGAACTGCACCTCAGCGAAGAGGAACGTGCGGAAATCGAAGCACGTGGCGGTTGGGACAAGCTGATGGAAGAATTAAAACAGCGCCTGGAAGAACAAAAAGGCCGCCATCAAGGCGGCAATAAATGGGTTGGGACAGCTGGTAAGTCGCCTTTCGGGGCCTATGGCTATAATCCCGAAGGGGTTCGCATCGGTCAGGAAGAAGGCCGCGAAGGCCGGGCCGTAAAAGTGTGGGACAAGCGCGAGTTTCGAAATTATGACGACTCGATCGAGCTGGGGACCCGCAATATTAAAGTCGCGCTGCGCAAGCTGCGGCGGTTCGCCCGTGAGGGCGCGGCCAATGAGCTTGATATCACCGATACCATTAGCTCGACCGCGCGTAATGGCGGCTATCTGGACCTGAAGATGGTTCCGGAACGGCATAATATGGTGAATGTGATCCTGTTCTTAGATGTTGGCGGATCAATGGATCCGTTCATCAAAGTTTGTGAGGAAATGTTTTCGGCGGCCCGCAGCGAATTTAAACATCTGGAATATTTCTATTTCCATAACTGCCCTTATGAGCGGCTTTGGAAAGATAATGGCCGGCGGCATGTGGAATCACAATTAACCTGGGAAACATTGCGGACCTTTGGCTCAAACTATAAAGCTATTTTCATTGGTGATGCCTCCATGAGCCCCTATGAAATTGCGGTTCCCGGCGGCAGCGTTGAGCATTTTAACGAAGAGGCCGGGACAGTTTGGATGAAGCGGTTAACCGATCATTTCAGCCGGTCGGTTTGGCTGAACCCAACGCCGGAGAAATATTGGAATTATACCCGCTCGATCGAAATGATGAGTGAAGTGATGGACGGCCGCATGTACCCATTGACGCTGGGCGGCCTGGATGATGCGATTAATGAGCTGAAATCGTGACGACTGCGGATCACGCCACCGCGCTGGATCCGCGTTTCTATCCCTATCGTGCCGACATTGCTGCCGACTGGTTAGCGGGGCAAGTTCACGCCGCGCGCTTTGTCCCCGGTAAGATGACACAGGTCAGGGTCGGTTGTACCGCGCTGCGGCGGTCGGCTGATGGCCGGGCAAGCCGTGACAGCGACCTATTATGGGGCGAGGTTTTCATTGTTTATGACCGTCAAGGCGATTGGTCATGGGGGCAAAATCAAACCGATGGCTATGTCGGCTATGTGCCCTCAAGCGCACTCATGCCGCTGCGAGAACCGGGCCTTGCAAGCCATGAGGTTTGCGCGCTGCGGACGCCCTTGCTGCCGCAAGCAGACCTTAAATCAGCGGCCATGGATTATCTGCATCTTAGCTCTCGGGTGCAGGTCATCGAGCGCCAAGGCGACTACCTGGAAATTGCCGCCGGGGGCTGGCTCTATGCGCCGCACCTGGTGCCGTTGACAGCGATTGTCTCCGATCACGTGGCCACCGCCAGGCGCTTTATGGAAACCCCCTATCTCTGGGGTGGGCGCTCGAGCTTTGGACTTGATTGTTCAGCATTGGTGCAATTGTCACTGGCCCGCGCCGGGCGTGCCGTCGCCCGTGACAGCGACATTCAAGCAAAGTCGATTGGCACGCCGGTTGATGAGGGTGTGGCGGCAGCCAGCGTCGGTGACCTGCTGTTCTGTGACGGCCATGTGGGCTTGCTGTCGGCACCTGGCATGTTATTGCATGCCAACGCCTATCATATGGCGGTCGCAGAAGAACCACTGCCGCAATTTATAGATCGGATTGCCGCACGCGGGTTAGAAATTACTGCGGTCCGACGGCCTCAATAAAATCAATCTGCCGGTTCTGGATTCTGTAAAAGCCGTTTTGCGGGCGGTCTAAATTGAAGGTTGCTTCATGGTCCAAACCAAGGATATGGCCGCGGATAATCTTGTTCACAACACCATGGGCAACAACCAAGTGGCATCCGCCGGTTTCGCACTCCAGCAGAAACGGAATGGTGCGATCTTCGACCATTTGGCTGCTCTCGCCATTGGGCGGCTGGTGATTCCATGGATCGGCGCGCCGCCGTGCTGCTTCCTCCGGTGCCAGGGCGTCTAGCGCGGCCCAGCTTTCGACCCCATCCCAATCACCAAGGGTAATTTCCTTCAACCGGTCATCAAATTGGATCTGCTCAAACGGGTGGCCAATGATTTCGGCAATGATGGCGGCGGTTTGTCGGCTGCGGCCAATCGGGCTGGACCAGAAATTGACACCGTCTTTGGGCAATAATGCGGTCAGTGTATGGCCCATGGCGTAGGCCTGCTCTATGCCGTTATGGGTCAATGGCGAGTCTAATTGGCCCTGCAGCCGCCCAGCTCGATTCCAATGTGTTTCACCGTGTCGGAGAAGATAAATGATGGCGCTCATACATTGGAAATGCCAAGCGTTTGGCTGTCTGTCAAGCCTTCGGCACCGGGAAATCGTCAATCTGATTTGGGGTGCAGCAATTTTCTTTACCGGTTGCTCGAATCCCTTATGCTGCGGCGATTTTGATAACCAGGGTTAGCTGCTATGACGTGCGATTTTGAACCGCCGCTACCGCGTTCGCAAATTTCCGATATTGAGGAAACCGGCATCATGAAGGTTTTCCTGCATGGTGTTGGACGGCACGATATTATCCCGTTCTGGGCCGGGGAAGGCGATGTGCCGACGCCGGATTTTATTTGCCAAGCTGTCAGCCAATCTTTGCAGGCGGGCGAGACCATGTATTCGCATTCGCGCGGCATCCCTGAAGTCCGTGACGCCTTGGCCGCCTATATGAACCGAACCTTCGATTTGAGCCTGCCGGAACAACGGGTAAGCTTAACAACCTCCGGCATGGCGGCGATTGTTGTGGCGGTGCAAATGGCCGTGGGTGCCGGTGATGAAATGCTGGTACTTGGCCCGGTATGGCCGAACATCTATTCCACCATTGAAGTTGCCGGCGGCACGGTCCGGCATGCGACCCTTGAGTTGGGCGCTGACGGCTGGCAACTAGACCTGGATAAATTACTTGCCCAGGTGACCGCCAAGACGACGGCTATTTTTATCAATTCACCAGGCAATCCAACAGGGTGGGTGATGACCGCCGAGGCCCAGCGCAGGTTACTGGCGTTTGCCCGTCAGCGGGGTATTTGGATCATCGCCGATGAGGTCTATCACAACTTAGTGTTCGACCGAAAAGTAGCCCCAAGCTTCTTACAGATTGCCGATCCTGAAGACCGTTTGTTGGTGGTTAACAGCTTTTCAAAGTCATGGTTGATGACGGGCTGGCGGCTTGGCTGGTTGACCCACCCGGCCTCCCTGGCCGACACCGTGACCAAGCTGATCCAAGTGCTCACTTCCTGCGCACCGGTATTTTTGCAACGCGGGGCGATTGCTGCGCTTAATCACGGCGATCACGTTATTGCTGATTTGCGGGATCGAAGCCGGCGCGGCCGTGATCTTGTTTTTGATCGCTTAGAAGCTTGGCCAAGGGTGCGAGGTGCGCGGCCGAAAGGCGCGTTTTATGCGTTTTTTGAAGTGGATGGCATGACGGATAGTCTGGCCACCTGTCATGACATCATTGACAAATGCCAGGTTGGCTTGGCCCCAGGCATGGCCTTTGGGCCAAATGGTGAGGGTTATCTCAGACTGTGCTTTGCCTCGCAGCCGGAAACCTTGCAACGTGGAATGGATGCTCTTGAACTCTATTTGGGTGGCGGGACAAATCAGCTATAATCGAACCCGGTCCATTTCGGCGAGAGGCACTTATGGCACTGCGACCCACCGACCCGCGAATTCCCCAACGCCCGCCAACCCGGCCCGGCCAGCTGCAACGGCCGGAACTCCCGCAGCCGCCGGCGGCGCCTGCACAACAACGCCGTCCGCGACGACTGGTCACCGCAACCAGTGCCGCCGAGATTGAGGCTCAAGTCAGCCGATTGTTGGCGCTCATCGCCAATGACAATATTGACCCTAAAGCGCCACCAGGCTCTTATTTAAATATGCTGGTGTGACGCTTTCGCTGGCGGCGGCAGGTTAGTACAGCTGGTTTTTAAGTGAGTCTTGGACTCGCGCCTCAGCGACTTCTGGATCGCCGCTGCCAACTTGTTCGGTGATCATCCGGCCAAGGGGTGGAAAATCCTTGCGATCAATCTGGGTTTCCGGATCCCAGAGCTTGGCCCGCACGAAAGCTTTTGCGCAATGCAAAAAGACCTCCTCGACGTTGACGCGGCAGGCTGCGACAGGCTGTTTGCCGCGGGCCACAAGTGCCGCCAGTAGGGCCGGATCGGTGGTCATGCTTGCGTGACCATTGACACGCAAGGTTTCATCCATTCCCGGAATCATAAATAACAACCCAATACGACCGCTGGCGGCAATGTTATAGGCACCATCGGCGCGGCGGTTGCCGGGACGATCGGGAATGGCCAGGGTATGGTCATCGATCACGGCGACAAAGCCTGGCGCATCACCTTTCGGAGAGGCATCAAGCTGACCCTCATTATTGGCCGTCGCCATCACCAAAAAGGGCGATGCAGTAATGAATTGCCGGGCATATTTATCCAGCTTGGGCATCACTTTGACGCTGGCAAGACCTGTCGGTTCGCCATAGTGAGCAGTGATTGCGGCGGCATCGGTAAGTTCATGTGGGTCGGTCATCATTATTCCTTTCAGCCGTCCGGGCAGCATCCCATTTACCCAGGTAATAACTGGCAAACAGCATCACAACGCCAACCACACCCCAAAGCAAGGCTTGGCCTTCGACCGGTCGGATATACATATCGCTGATCGCGGCCGCAAGCGAGGCAACCCCGCCAACGGCAGCGACAATACGGACTTTTTTACGTTTGATTTGATCCATTACATGTCTCCAGTTGCCCCTTGAAAGGGGTGCTGAGCGCGCCAATGCTCGGCAATATCTGCGCGGGTTGTGATCCATACATCATCATGCTTGGCAACGTGGTCAAGGAAGCGCTCAAAATAACCGATCCGACCGGGGCGGCCAATAATCCGTAAATGCAGGCCAAGGGACATCATTCGGGGCTGGTCGGCACCTTCGCGGTACAGCCAATCGAAACTATCGATGGCGTATTGCAGCCAGTCTGCCGGGCTAAGGGCCGGTGCGGTCCACATCTTCATATCGTTGCTATCAAGTGCATAGGGCATGATTAACATGGGGCGGCCATCGACCTGTTCCCAAAAAGGCTGATCATCGGAGTAATCATCCATATGATAGGTGAAGCCGGCGTCTAACAGTAAACGCCGGGTGTTTTCGGTTAAGAGATAACGCGATAACCATCCGGTCGGACGCTGGCCGGTGGTTTTTTCGATCGAAACAGCGGCTTTTTCAATGAAGGCGCGCTCAGTTTCCTCATCCATATGAAATTGGTGCACCCACCGCCAGCCATGGCTGCAAACCTCATGCTCGCCGGCGACAATTTGGGCGCTCAGGGCAGGGGCACGTTCAAGCGCTAAGGCTGCGGCGGTAAATGTTGCCCGCAGGCCGCGGTCGGCAAGCAAGGCCATGATCCGTGGGCCACCTGCCTTAATGCCATATTGATAATTGCTTTCGTTGCCATGCACACGAATCGGTCGTTTCAAGGTCACCCCAAGTTCATCAACAGGCTCGGGTCCCTTGTCACCGTCACTGACACGCATTTCGGCACCTTCCTCCACATTGACCACAAGGGAAAGGGCAAGGCGCGCATCGTTCGGCCAAAATGACGTCATGGTTTACTCCGGAAGTTAATTTAATTGCAGGCCATCGCCGCGAGTGATGATTATGGCCGTGGTGATAGCAATCTGTCGAGCATTGCCATACCATCATCGTACATTTCCGCATGACAAAACCGTCCTTGCCGATCACATATACGGCTGAGGTGTTGTTGTTGGGCTGATTGCCTTTGAATTTACTGACCCTGGAGCTATCGGATGCCGCGCGTTCGCATAAATAATCATGACATGTATTACGAGATTCATGGCCAAGGGCCGGCACTAATTTGCTCCGGCGGCTGGGGCACCTTCTGCCATGGCGGCGAACGCCATATTCCGGAGGGCCTGATAGCGGCAAATCAGGTGATCTTATTTGACCATCGCGGCATTGGAGAATCCGATGACGACGTAAACATCCCGGCCAGCACGGCACTGTATGCCGAAGACGTGATTGGTCTGATCAACCATCTAGCGCTGCCGGCGGTCCACTTGGTCGGTATTGTCGGGATTGGTGCCTGTATTTTTCAGGAAGTTGCGATCCGCCGCCCCGATTTGGTGCGCAGCTTAGTGAATTCCGGTGCCTGGGCCAAAGTCGATAGATATTTTCAAAAGCAGATGGAAATCTGGTTGGATATTCATCGCCTGCAGGGTTTTGCGGCGTTCCAGCAAAAGGTCGTGTTGGAAGGGTTCGAGGCCGAATTTGTCAACGCCCGCTGGGACCGGTTAATGAGTCCTGAAGGTCCATGGAGTGAGCTGAACGGCAATCTCATCGCTCAGGAACGGTTCACCGCTGCAGCAATTGGCCATGACACGCTTGACCGCCTGACGGCGATTAAGGCGCCAACGATGATTATCCATACCGGCCGTGATCAAATGACAGGTCCGCGGTTTTCAGATGTGCTTGAGGCGGGCATTCCCCAGGCCGTGGGGGTTCGCTTTGACGATGCCCCGCATGTGATTACCAACCGGGACGACCGGGCGCGGTTTGCGCGATCCATTGTTGAATTTGTGGCAAAGTATTAGAACATTTAAGTCATATCCGAGGGATTGCCGCCGATCACGAACTATTGTCTTATAGCGCGCGAAGCAGGGTTTCCCGCCACCACTGGAGTAATTCATGACCTATATCACTACGGATGACGGCGTTCAGTTGTATGTTGAGGAGAGCGGCGAAGGTACACCGATTATCTTTGTGCACGAGTTTGCCGGCGACCATCGCAGTTGGGAACCGCAAGTGCGGTATTTCTCTCGGCGCTACCGCTGCGTCACCTTCGCTGCCCGCGGTTATACGCCATCCGATGTGCCAAATGATGTTAGCTCTTATTCCCAGGACCGCGCCCGCAAAGATATTCTGGCAGTGATGGATGCTGTTGGCATTGATGCCGCGCATGTGGTCGGGCTTTCCATGGGTGGCTTTGCAACCCTGCATTTTGGCTTGCACTACCCTGATCGGGCGCTGTCATTGGTGGTTGCCGGTTGTGGCTATGGGGCTGAGCCAGGAATGCGCGAGCAATTTCAATCAGAAGCCGAAGCAATGGCAGATCGTATTTTAAATTTGGGCATGGACGTGGTCGGCGCACAATATGCCGAAGGTCCAACGCGGGTACAGTTTGAGAATAAGGATTTGCGCGGCTGGACGGAATTTAGGGATCAGCTGCAGGAACATTCCACCGAAGGTTCTTCTTTGACCATGCGCGGTTATCAGGCCCGCCGGCCATCATTATATGAACTTGGTGATGCGATGACCACGCTGACGGTGCCAACCTTGATCGTCAATGGCGATGAGGATGAGCCCTGCCTTGAAGTTGGCTTATTTATGAAACGCCAAATCCCGGCAGCAGGTCTATTGGTGATGCCAAAAACCGGCCATACCATGAACCTGGAAGAACCTACCGCCTTCAATGCCAGCCTAGATGAATTTTTCCATCAGGTCGAAGCGGGACGGTGGGATTTACGTGATCCGCGTTCGCAGTCAAAGGCCATTCTTGAGCAGAAATCCTAAACCCTAGGAGCAATGACAAATGAGTGATGAACGCCTCGGAATTATGCAGCAACGGCGGATCGAAGCTGCGGTTATCAAGCCGATTTATGAAGAAATGAAGGCTCAACTTGGGGCGGCGGCGGCACAGGATATAATCAAAGCCGCAATTGCGAAGTCAGCAACCGATGCCGCCCAAGAGTTTGCCGCGGAAGTTGGCGGTAAAACCAACATGTCGACGTTCCAAGATATCTTCAAGCATTGGCTAAAGGGCGGGGCCCTTGAAAAAGAAGACCTGAAACGCGACGAAAGGGATTTTCATTTCAACGTGGTGCGCTGCAAATATGCCGAAATGTACAAGGAGATGGGGGTTGGCGAAATTGGCCATCTGCTGTCCTGCCACCGCGACGCAACCTTTGTGGAAGGCTATGACGCCCGCATTGAGTTGCAGCGGACACAGACCATCATGGGTGGTGCAAGCCACTGTGATTTTCGCTATCATTTCAACTCGGATCGGGAAAAAACGCCTGCCGGCGATGGATAACGCGAATTCGGTTGCAATTCATGGCTGGCTCGCCTAAAAACCGCCCGTAACATGCGATATCAAAGGTGCGTTGAGCAGAGCGATCTGGGTCCGCGCTTTTTGGAAGGAAAAAGAAAATGGCTGTTCCTAAGCGGAAAACCACCCCATCGAAGCGCAATATGCGGCGCGCCCATGACCGCGCCCAGGCTGATGCTTACGTGGAGAACCCAGATAGCGGCGAATGGCATCGCCCGCATCACATTGATCTGAAAAGCGGCATCTATAAAGGCCGTCAGGTTCTGAAAATTAAAGAACGTATCTAAGCTTTGACACGCGTAATTAAAAAGGCCCCTTCAGGGGCCTTTTTTGATGGTTGAGGGGTCGTTAGGCCATCAATTTCTGACCTCCTCAGCATCCTCATCGGTGTCATTTTCCTGCGCGATTTCCATCGCGGAAGCAGCGGCAACACTGGAGAAGCGGGAGACATAAAGCGGCGAGGTTTGATCTTCCAAAGCGACACCGCTGCGTTGCGTCATCCGCCAAATCGCAAAACCACCGGTGGCAATCATCACAACGCTTTGAAAGCCAAAAAAGCTGCTGTCGCCAAAGCGGTCCATCAACCAACTTGAGACGACCGGGCCGAAAGCCGCACTGGTGCCGACCAAGAGAACAAAGCCGCTGGCCGCCGCCACCATCTGATCCTGCCGCAAATGGTCGTTCATATGCGCCAAAAACAATGAATACAGCGGGATCATGGTGCCACCATATAAGAAAATCAACACCATCGCCGTGGATCGCTCACGCATGTCGAATGTCGTTGCGGCGAACGCCAATCCAGCGGCCGCGAAAACCACCAAGGTGATGATCAAGCGTCGGTCAAAACGGTCAGATACATAT
>QCEM01000051.1 GCA_003280605.1 SAR116 cluster bacterium AG-355-O21
TGAGACGGGTCACACCTGGCATCATGATGACGCTTATTTGTTTCTGATCACGAAATACGGCATTGAGAAGCTCATAGGGGAAAAATATCCGAACGCGATGCCTGTTTATGAGGACATACTCAACGACCAGGAAATCATTTCTGTTCTCAGTTACATCAAAAGTACTTGGCCAGCCGAAATTCAAGAACGCCATAATCAGCTGAACTTACGGGCCAAAGGTTCAGACGCTCAGGCGCGATTGGCCGACAAAATGCTTCAATCCTAACATAAGGTGCTTCCACGATAATTTGGTAAAGCTAAGCTATCTTATTGCTTACTTAGATAACCTAAGAAGAGATCCCGGTTCGCTTGGGGCTCCCGGTCTCTCTAATATGCATACCCATAAGGAATTAACGGGGTATCAATATACTAACTATCTGTAAACAATACATAATACTTAATCTGATTACCCTGCCATCAAACTACTCATTTAACGCATTATAAGAGTCATACACAGGCATTAGATCAATCTTAGCTACATACCTACATTAGATTGCTAACAGGACTCAGCGAGTCTCCTATGAGCTCCTGATGTGTTGATGATGATTTTGGATAAGTGCCAATGCTCAGATTAATTATAACCCCCATATAGGCCATGGCGACCGCCCTGGGTGCTGGTCCGAGAGCATCTGTGATCGACTGATTTACTCTGGGTCATCTAACTGGTGAACAAACTGTTGAACAAATCGTACCTGTTGATCAAGCTCTCAGGATAACTAACCTACTGATATTGCCTAGAACGAAATAGGTAATGGTGCTTGTAAGAGGTATCTAACCCTCGCTGAGGGCACCATCTATCTTTCGCACACACTTTAATCACTGCGTTTTGTTAGGTCTTGGTGGCAAGGGTAGTAAATATGGTCGTAACTCCAAACACTGCTGTGGCGCGTGTCGATAACACGTATTTGATGCGCGGTGTCTATTACTTCAATCGTCGTGTCCCACTTGATGTCTCACCGCATTACAAGTCGCGCCGTATCTGCTTCTCGCTGCGGACCAAGTCACTGCGTGTGGCGCGCCAATGGGTAGCAGCTATTACCACTCAGCTTGAGGGCTACTGGCAGCATTTGCGGCTACGTGATGCTTCAGTCCCGAGTGCCCATCTGCTCTATGTAGCCAACGATGAACCAGCCGATGACGGGACGCTGCCGTTCTCACGAGCTACGGACTCGTATCTCCGCCTTAAGGGCTGGGCAAAGCATAGGCGTTCGGCGACCAAGCTTAACTCATTCGGCGCAGCTGTCATAACAAAGGCGCCTACACCCGAACTAGAGATACCGAATTTTGACAAACTTGGCATGAGCCAGAGAGCAGTGGCTTCAATAAGAAAATCGCGGTGGGTCGGTTTCATGGGTTGTGACGCCTGGGCATTTGGCACAGTGAAAGACGAGGTGAGCAGCGCGGTCGCTGCGAAGATTATAAGAAACACGAGGGCTTCCCATCTCAATGATGTACGAAAGCGCTCGGCTGCCCCGGCCACTTGAGCTTCCATGGCGGGGACAAGACGCAGTTTATTTAGCGCTGCGATGCCAAGTAAGAGCGTAACAATCGCCAGCTTCACCAGAAGCATCTGGCCATAGGATGAGGTGAGGACGGCCTCTAAGGAGCCTAGAAGCAGGTAAGCAAAGCCTCCGCCGACAGCGATCAGTGTGGGTACAACAATCGACGCTTGCTGCCCGAAGCGATGCGACAGGCGCGCAGCTTCACTGATCTCGAGCCCCGGTTTCGAAAGTTGGTAGAGCGGCAACAGAGCGCCAAACCAAAAACTAACGGCCATGAGATGCACGGTGATGAGCGCAAGAAGCGCCCATTGCGGATCTCGGGTGGCGTGCCCTGTTAAGCCAAACGACAGAGCAACTAACGCGGCACCAAGGATAGCCGCTGCGGTGCGGACAGTAGGTGCGAATACAGCGAGCAGGAGGATTGCAAGGCCGATCATTCGGGTCATAGTGGAAGTGCCGAGTGACCCCTCAAGGCTGATAGCGATGATTTCTGGATCAGTCATGAACGTCATGTCATTCATGAGCCGACCAGCTTGGACCATAACGCGCCACGCAGAGGCTGTAACTGACAGGGCAGCAGCAACACAAATTACCCCGAACAGCGACCGCTTTACGCGTTCGTCGTTTGGAGGGAGGGCGACCAAGACAAGCGCGAGCCCAGCAGCAAGGAAACTAACGAGATAGACAGCCAGTTTAGCAAACGCGGCCATCAGCCCCCATAAGCTGAAGCTCGACCCCGTTAAGGTCGTCCAAAGCATTAAATCGGCACCCATGCCCGCTCACTCAGGTGACACCGTATATGTCACCGCACCTTTCATAGCGTGACCGTCTCCGCCTAAGACGCGCCATTCAATCAGATAGGTACCTGCGCCCATATCCGGGGCTGGAAATTCCATCATTTTAGTCATTTTGCGACTGGGAATTTCCAGTCCAATTATGTGGTTCGCGGACCCATCAGCGGTGGTATGTGTAACGTCGACCTTCATGAACCGGCCCGGCTCCGCCAGCATCAAAGTGAGCGTTGCGGGGGCGACTTGCAATGTTGCACCGTCGGCAGGGTTAGAGCTATTGACGGGCGAGTGTGACACAGACGGTGTGGCAAGCGAGGTGAGCAACGCAACGGCTAAGAAAAGACGTCTCATAGGAAAATCCTTATTGGTTAGAAAATGCTATTCGCGCGTTGTAGTTCGCGGACGTAAATTATGATGTCAGCGACTTGGCTTTGGCTCACGCCTTCGATTGCCGGCATGTTACCGAAGCGCCAATGGTGCGCTCTGACGCCGTGCCGCACGGCTTGATAGAACGACTGGTCGCCATGGTGATTGGGTTCATAAATGATATGAACGAGAGGCGGGGCTACCCCTTCCTGACCTGCGGCATTGGCGCCATGGCAGGCAACGCAGCTGACCTCAAACTGCTTTTTGCCAACTTGTGCAGCAGCCGAGAGCTCTGGAACGATGACGTCTACGAGCGGTGCTCCTGCTTGACCCGATGTACTCTGTATCGAATGGGGGTCTTGTTCAGCCATATCCATCCGATATGGGAGAAGCCCATGATGCAGGGACAAAAAACCGGCTAACCCCACAAAAAAAATTAGGACTAAAAACTTAAATTTCATGGCCAAGATCTTTTATTAACGCGTCTAGCGACGCACAATGAATAGATAGTCGGCCAAACGCTGATCGGCAAGTGTGCTTAATGCTTTTCATAGATCACGCATTTCCGTCATGCGGTGGTTGATCTCCGCGATTTTATCTGTGGCCAATGCCTTTAACTAAACTTCTGTTTCGCTCGCTTGCGAGCGAAGCTTCCACATCGCTTTTTGTCAGCTAAGCCCCTCGACGAATGACACGATGAACTTCTACAACCTCCGGTTCACCAGGATCTACGCCCATTTCATTAATGATTGGACCAATACGTTCACCAAACGCGTCGAACGCTTCCATAGAGTCAAACAAAACGGATACCTTCATTTGGTCACCAGATCCGAAGGCGACTTCCAATTCTAGACCCTCAGCTGGATGACCCCCTCTTCGTAAATGCGTTTCAAGATTGCGTCATATTATTCTGAGGTCATTGATGGTGGTGAAAATCTCGCCAAAATGCTCATAATTATCTCTCCTAATTTGTCGCTACTTATACTGATATTATTACTATTTTATGCTTTTCCAAAACCACTCAGTCGCCCGCTCAGTCGCGATATGGATCATAAGGCCGACAATCCTGCCGGCCGCCGCGCGACCGATACTTCAAGCCCGGTTTCTGATAGCGAGCTTCTCAGTCTAGCTCAACACCCATATTCGGTTGACGCAGAATCTGAGCACACTTTTGGCATTTCGTACCCTTGCCACTCAGATGCAACACTCAGTCGTAAAAGTTTAACAGGCGGGTGCTTAAATATGGAAGTTTTCAATTTGCACGCGCTACGTAAAGGGCTTTTATCATGCACAAACTGATTACAGTAATGCTCGCCGCTGCTTTAACCGCTGGCGTATCCACTGCCGCTGTCGCCAAAGATTACAAAATCGCTGTTACCGATATTCAGGGCATGGATGCGCTGATCTCCGAGTGGGGACCATTCAAGCAAGCCCTCGAAAAGGCCACTGGACACAGCTTTGAGTTTTTCCCGGTCACCAGCCAGACCGCGACCGCTGAAGCGCTTCGCTCTAAGAAGCTGGATTTCGCCATCACTGGCCCGGCTGAATATGTCGCCATCAACAAGCTCACCGACGCTGAAGCAATGATTGGTCTTGCGCGCCCGGACTACTATTGCGGCATAGTCGTGCAGAACGCTGACGGCATTAACCGCGTATCGGACCTCAAGGGCAAGGCCGTTTCCTTTGCCAACCCGGGATCGACCTCCGGTCATTTCTGCCCGATGCAGGTGCTGATGGATCATGGCCTCGACCCGATGAAGGACATCAAGGTTGTTCACACAAAGAAGAACCTTCAGCACGCCGGCCTCATTCGCGGTGATACAGCCGCGATTGGTGTGAAAGTCTCCTCCTGGATTAAGAATCACCGTAGCAAGGAGGAGAACGGCAAGGGCAATTATAAGGTTCTTGCACGTTCCGGTGACCTGCCTTACGACCTGATCTTGGGGGCCGGTCACCTGGCCAAAGCAGAGCGTGACGAAATCAAGAATGCCATTGTTGCCAATGAAGCCATGATGGTTTCTGGCATCCTGGCCGGGCTGGACGAAAAGGGCGAGATGGCCAACGACAAATACGAAGGCACCCGTCTTCTTCCGGTCGATGACTCCGACTACGACATGGTCCGCGACATGTACATCACCGCTGGCCTGCCTGAATTCGGCATTCAAGAGTAACTCCTCTCTGCAAACAAAGCGTGGGCACAGCAACTGCTGTGCTTGCAGCGCATTTGGAGACCCAGATGGCAGCCATCGTAACCGCTGAAGACATAGCCATGAGCTATGGCAACACGCCTATTCTGAAAGGCGTGTCTTTTGCGTTGGAAGCTCGGGAGTCGCTGTCTCTGATCGGCTCGAACGGGGCTGGAAAGTCAACATTGATCCGCTGCCTCTTGCGTCTCGAACCGATCACAGCCGGGCGGATATCGCTGTTCGGCCGTGAAATACAGAATCTGAAGTCATCCGAGTTGCGGTCGACTCGTTGCCGTGTCGGAGTTGTCTTTCAACGGCACAATCTGGTGCCACGCCTGTCAGCGCTGTCCAACGTTATTCACGGCGCACTTGGCCGAAACACCCAGTCATTCGGCAGCATGATCTCCGGAATCACCCTTTGGTCTCATATCACCGCTGGCAGTGTTCACCGCGAGCGCGCCATGGATTGTCTCGACCGGGTCAATCTCGCAGATCTGGCGCATCGTCGCGCAGACTCCTTGTCTGGTGGACAGTCACAGCGTGTGGCCATCGCCCGTGCCTTGATGCAGGACCCTGACCTGATTATCGCCGATGAGCCTGCGGCCAGTCTTGATCCGATTGCTGGGGAAGAGGTCATGGGACTGTTTTCCGAATTGTGTCGGGAGGCCGGCGTCAGCCTAATTTTTTCAACACACAATATCTCGCATGCAGTGGACTTTGCAGACCGGATGATGGCGATGAAATCCGGCAGGATCAGCCTCGACGGTCGCACCGGCAGTGTCGATCTGCAAACGTTGAAAGCTGAATATGCATAGAGCCGCTGTACCTCCACGTTTCGGCAATAAACCGATCGCCGGATTTTTGGCGATAATTCTTTTTATTCTGGTGTCTGCCTGGTGTTTCGATGGGTCTGGCTTCTCGATCGTACAACTTCTTGGGTCATCGGAATATCTACTGCGTTTTCTGCACGAGGCGTTTCCGCCGATCGATGAGCACCGTCTGACCTTCGAGCAATTTGATCGGTACTGCCTGGCCTTGATTGAAACCTTCCAGATGGCTTTTGCTGGAACACTTGTCGGCCTCCTCATCGGCTTCATTCTGGCGCTGTTTGCGTCACGCGGACTGATGTTTGAGTCGCGCCGGTCAAATTTGCTGCAATGGTCAGTGAAAATGCTGATCTCGTTGTTTCGCACTGTTCCTGATCTGGTGTGGGCCATCATCTTTGTGATGGTCGTCGGGCTTGGAGCTTTCGCGGGAACGCTGACCATCATGGTGGATACCATCGGCTTCTGCGGGCGCTTTTTTGCCGAGGAGATGGAAGATGTCGATCGCAGTTCCGCGGAAGCGCTGTCGGCAAGTGGTGCGCGCCGATTCGACACCGTGTTTGCGGCTGTTGTGCCGGCGGCAACACCGGGTCTGATCACAACTTCGCTGTTTGCCTTTGAAAAGGCGATCCGGTCCTCGGTCGTTCTTGGTCTCGTCGGCGCCGGGGGAATCGGTCTTGAACTACAAAGCCTGATGAATTGGATGGCCTACGACCGGGCCATGGTGATCATCGGGATGATCTTTGCGCTTGTCCTGGTGGTCGAGCAGTTGAGCTCTTACTTCCGCAAACTGGTGATGAAAAATGAATGATAATGATGAATTAAGGACAGATACCGCAGATCAACACTGGAATGTAATTTGGGACAATATTAAAGAAGGTTCAAAATGGCTCACACCTGAACCGGACGTTAAACGCTGGGCTAATAATTTGAAGGCAGGCTCAGCCATACTTGATCTCGGTGCAGGGGTTGGTCGACATACTTTAGCATTAAGTTCTGCAGGATTTGACGTAACGGCTCTCGACGCAGCACCGGGAGGCCTGTCTGAAATAAATGATGCTGACCCCAAGATTGAAACTAAGTTAGGTCGCATGGATCGATTGCCTTTTGCTGATGCTTGTTTTGATCATGTACTGAGTTGGAACGTGATTTATCACGGTGACGAGACGGTGGTTTTAAATACGATAAGCGAGGTTCGCCGTGTGCTTAAGCGAGGCGGCACGTTTTTGCTCACAATGTTGTCCAAACGAAGATTATGGATCGATCAGAAAAACCTCAATGGACCTCGTGAAATTTCTCGTAATACATGGGTTTTCGATGAAAATAGTTCTGATAAAACTCATCCTCACTATTACTGTGACGCCATTGAAATGCTTTGCCTATTTCAAGGTTTCGAAGTGCTCTGGATGGAGGATAGGGAGCATGAAAAGCCGGGCTCCTGGCATTGGCATCTAATTTTGGAGCGTCAAGCATGACGCAGACTTTTGTGTGGGCGGAAGTATATCTCCCAGGAAAAATTGCAAACACAACCGTTACAGTGGCCGACGGAGTAATTGTTGAAATTGGTGGGGCGGTGCAAGGCTTAGAAATAAGTGCGCATGGGAAAGTTCTTGCGCCCACAATAATCGATGTGCATGTCTCTTCTGCTTAAGCGCGCATCCCCGAGCCCTGTTCCGCCAATTACGTCCACCGCGCTGGTTGACGCGTGCGGCCCCAATCTGCTGCAGGCCATGTCTATATAATACGGCACGGGTTGGCACGGCCCTGGTGGGGGGCGCTCAATCACGTAAGGTAGTGACCTGCCCCACGAAGTGATCCAACGCCTATGAGAGCGTTGGCACGGATTTATGGCCTGCTGTTTGGGCTGGAGCGTGGCGTAAGCCTGGACAGCAGAGCGTGGCAAGATAGTTTCTGGTGCGGGTGGTCTATAGCCCAGTGAACTGTGTGGCCGGATTTTGTTGTAATGCTGTCGCAGCTTTCAATCAGCACCTCTGCCTCCCTCGGTGTGTAAAAAATTTCCACGTTTAACAGCTCGTCTCTAAGCTTGCCGTTAAAGCTTTCGTTGTAGCCGTTTTCCCACGGACTACCAGGAGCAATGAATAACGTCTTCACGCCGACACGCTCCAGCCATTCCCGCACGGCGATAGCCGTAAATTCAGCCCCGTTGTCTGAACGAATTTGATCGGGTGGCCCGTGCTTTACGAACAATTCTGAAATGCGATCAAGAATCTTTTCTGAGTTCAACCTGCGGTCCACATGGATCGCCAATGATTGACGGGTGAACTCATCAATCACGGTGAGCATACGGAATGCCCGACCATCATGTGTACGATCCATGACAAAATCATAAGACCAGACATACCCAGGATATGCGGCCCGAAGTCGAATGCACGATCCATCATTCAGCCATAAACGGCCCCGTTTGGGTTGTTTAGAGGGAACTTTGAGCCCCTACCGTTGCCAGATGCGTTGAACCCGTTTGGCACTCACATGCCAACCTTCAGATCGCAGCAATACCGTAACCTGGCGGTAGCCATAACGGCCATACTTGCTGGCCAGTCGGGTGATATCTACCGTGAGCGCGTCTTCATCCGGTCTAACCGTTGGGGCCTTGCGCTGGGTCGAACGGTGTTGGCCGATCACGAAACAATATCTGCGTTGTGATAAATCCAACTTCGCTTGCAAGTGATCGATACAACGACGGCGACGGGTGGGGCTCAGTAGTTTCCCTCCGCAGCCTCTCTCAAGATCAACTTATCCAGCGTCAGGTCTAATAACTTCCGCGTTCGCCGCTAGCCACTGGATCGTATGGTGAGGTGTTTTCTCGGCTCAAATCGGCGATCTTGAGGGTGCTCGATCGGTGCTTTGTGATGGCCCCATCTCGGCCAGCATGTCGATCAAAATTTGGTGTGCCAAAGCGCCCACCCGGGGGCCGTTGAAACGTTCATTACGGCCCAGTACGGGGACACAGTTCGCAAAGAAATAATCACGATCGTCGCGCAGATGCATGAACCCTTGGGCAAGGCGAATTGTCGGCACCCCAACAGCTGCTGCAAAGGCGCAGTTAGCGGTTCGTGCAGAAATAACAACATCCAATGCCGCCATCAATGCCACCAGGCCTTCCAGATCATTCCACGGGTCAAGCCCCGGCGGCCTGAGAACAGTGACGCCGGCGGCGATCATCGCTGCGTCATCGGCCCGGTTGACGGGCATCAGATTGATGAAATCGCATCCTGGCTGCTGAAGAAGCTTGATCACATCTTCTAGCCGGCAATGGTTTTGCGCCCGATACAGCGACATTTTTGCGGTCCGCAGGGTAACACCAACCTTATGGTTCGGACCTAAGCTGTGCAACCAGTCTTGCCAATGGGTAACTTGCTCTGGGTCAGGGCGCAAAAAACCAACCCGATCTAATGGCGCGATTGTGCGCCGGCTGCGCAACCAGGGCAGGCTGCCACAAAAAAACGCCTGGTCGATCGCGGCCGACCGGGTAATTGACTGATAGTCAAAATAGCCACCGCCATCAGCTGTATGGACAATTTGACGTGGGATCACCTCGACTTCAGGGAAACTGCGTTTAACCATGGTTACCAACCGTTGATCGACCTCAATAACCGGTGGCGTAGAGACTTGTTCAAGCAGTTCAGGCAAGCAGGACAGAAAAACAATCTCATCGCCAACCCCTTGTTCGGCAATGACGAGCAAGTTACCAGGGTCCCCCGATCCCGACCAAAACGGCGGCATATTTAGGCGCTGCAATTGGGACAAAACTCTGGTGCCGCGATGTTCCCAGAGCTGCCAAGCATATCGCTGGTCACCGGTCCGAAATTCGATATCGCTGAGAAACAGTTTCACCTCGTCATCGTCCGGCGCCAGGATCAGTGCCCAGGCGATAACCTGGCGCGCCAAATCGGTGCTGTGGGTGGTGTTAATGCCCATGATGAAGTTATGCAGATTGCGGCTGTCATTGGGCTGCAGCAAAATTGCCCGGATCGAGGCGGCAAGGGCAGCTTCCGGCTTGCCGCTATTGACATAGGTTGCACTGCGGCTGACCCATGTCTGCGGGTGGCCGGGCGACAGGATGGTTGCGAATTTTGCCCAGGCAATATCGCTGCTGGTAACGTCGCCATCAGTCTTTCGGTTGAGCAGTGAAGTGGCCAGTTCTACGCTGTTAGGTGAACAGATAATCCCTGTTCGTAAGACCTGCCGACTGCGATCGGCATGTCCTTGGGCGATCAGACAACGTCCTAAATGCATGGCGATCTCAGCGTTCCCAGGTTGCCGCTGCCAGCAGCTGCTTAGGATCGGCATTGCCGCCTCACTATCGCCGCCTATTTGCAATAAAATTCCCTGCCGCAAGATCGCCTCAGGTGAGTGCGGTGCCAAGACCAAGGCAAAGCTATTCAAGCGCAAACCTGCGGCAGTCAGGGTTTCTGCATCGACCAGTGCGGCTAAATTGATGTAAGGCTCTGCGTTGCTTGGTTCAATAATGGCGGCGCAGCGAAAAGCGTTACTAGCGGCGGTATTATTTTTAAGGGCTTGGTCGATGACACCAAGATGGTTCCAGGTGAGGGCTAAGCCTGGTTTCTGGGCCAGTGCGCGAGCGACATATGGCCGGCCAAGCGCCGGCGCGCCAAGCTGAAACAACGCTGTCCCATATAGGTCACAAACCTTTGGGTGATTTGGTATCCGCGCCAGTATTTGCTCATAAATCGCTGCCGCCGCTGCCACTTGTCCGGCGCCATGCAAGGACACAGCCTGGCTGAATTGCCTCAACAGTTCTGCTTCGGTGGGCGTGGGAGATGCGTCGACGGCCAAAACCAGGTGCTCGTGTGCGGTGAAACTCGGGTCGATATAATAACAATTATTTGCGTGTCGCCAAGTAAACGCCGACCGTAGCGATCAGCAAGCCAAGCAGATCCATGTGGGTTACCTGCTCACCAAGTAACAGCCATGCCATAAAGATCGACACCGGCGGGACCAGGAAAAACAGCGCCGAGGTCTTGCTGGCAGACCCTGTTTTGAGCAAATACAGCAGGATCGTAAACGCCCCAAAAGAGACACATAGAATTTGCCAGCCCATGGCCATCACAAAGCCGCTGGTGAAATTTATCACGCTGTCTTCGAACGCGAGGGTTGCCAGTAGATAAAATATGAAGGCTGCAAAAGCTTGGTAAACATTGGTCACGGGCAGCGATAGCCGATCGCTCATTTTTTTCTGCCACAGAGTTGCCGAGGTGAGCGCCGCTAAACCGATCACCGATGATATCACCCCAAGCGTTGGCAAGCTGACGCCAACATCTAGCCCAAGAACCAGCATCACGCCGGTAAAACCAAGCACGATCCCAAGCCATTGCCGCCAGGTCACTTTTTCACCCAGCAACGGGCCGGCCAGCAAACTGGTTAAGACCGGTTGGAGTGAGTTAATCAGCGCGGCAATGCCGGTCGGTAGGCCGATAGACACGGAATAAAATACCGACCCAATGCTCACGCCATGGAATAAAACGCCAATCATGCACGCCGCAGCGATATCGCCTGGTCGGCCGGCAAACCGCTCACGTATGAACAGGGCAAAACAAAAAAACCCGGCCGTCACGAAGCCATATCGCAAGGCAAGCGAGGCAAACGGTGTTGCATCGACAACAATGAATTTGCTGCTAACAAAAGCTGACGCCCATAAAATGATGAACAGCAGCGGCAAGAGCTTTGTCAAAGCCAGGTTCCTTGGTTGGCAGCGAATGCGGCGGCGCTGCAGCGAACGACCTTAGGTGTCGGTGAACTCAAAGCCCATAGTGCGCGCGTGATAGTAAAGCCCACCATCTTGCACAATTAAAAACTTCGCAAGACGATCGCCGTCATTATGATGCGAATGCGCCGAAACCGGCGGCGTGATCGTGGTGGCCCATGGGGCCCAATCTTTGCGCTCACCGTCAATCATCGAAAAACAATTATCGCCGTCAACCACCAGCGAAACGGCGACGGAGTTATGTCGATGCGCACGTTGTTGCCCCCCTGGCGGCAGGGAATTCATCGCGGCAGTCAATGACGGCAAAATATTCCGTCCGGCAGCTTGTTGATCAGACGAAAAAATCAGCGCCAGACCGGCGATTTCGTCGCTGCTTCCGACCGTGTAGAGAGTCTCCAGCTGACGGTCAATTTCCGCTGCAGGGTAGTGGACAAGACCGCTAGGGGCGTTGCCGGGCGCCGGCGCTCGGAGGTTTTCGAATGCCAATTGTGGCTCATTTGTGACAACCCATAAAACCGCATCATCATCGATGGCGATATGCCGCTGAGCGTGATCACCGGGGGCCATAAAAAGATCCCCTTGCCGCCAGTGGATTGTCTCATCACCGGCTTCGGTTTGGCCGTGCCCTTGGATTACGAAAAAGATGGCCCCGCTGCAGACAAAGTCGGTCTGCAATTGCGCGCCGGCGCGGATGCGTGCATACCGGGTGAGGACAAATGGTGTTGTCGCAGGAAAACTGCATTGCATGGCGGCTGACGCATCACAGGCGATCAACCCGGTTGGGGTTGCCAGATCAAGAGCGCGACGTGGCTCATCGACAAAGACCGCATTCGGCACCGCAGGCAAACGCACATTGAAGGCATTACCGCTGTTGAAGTAGCGTGCACGACTTTCTGCCTTACTGGCAGGCTGGCCGGCACTTTGGGCAGGTAAGTCGGCAATTGACGTTACAAGCGATAATTTTGCGGCATCGGTCACATCGATCTCCTTAGGGGGCAGTTGCAAGACAGCGAGCTTGGCCGGCAGTCTAGGTTGGCTAAAACCTGCCATAAATCATTAGCGTCAGATTGCGCTAGTTTGGTAACGGTTATTGCAGGTCGCCCATGTCGCCAAGATATAGAGGCAGCTGCGACGGCGGGATTAGAACCTCGGCCAAGCTGTGTGGCCGCAGACGGGTGGTTAACAGCTGCTCGAGCGGTAACCAGAGAACCGCCATTTGTTTCTTATCAGGGGCGCTGCCATTTTGTGGTTGGTAGTCCGGGCCCACGTGGCAGGAAAATAAAAACTCTACGTTATGCTGGTACGCACCGCTGGCTTTGCTGCTGACTTTATATCGGTCGCCCACATGCAGCAGCGAGCCGACAGTTATTTCAGCGCCAATTTCTTCCCGGCATTCGCGGCGTAATGCATCAATCAAACTTTCACCGGGAGTCTGGATGCCACCGGGCAAGACAAAATATTCGCCATTGACTTCATTTTTCTTCTGAATAAAAAGGATACCATGCGAAGAACTTATAATCGCGCGAACACCATTTCGAATATTTTTAAACGTATCAATCATTAGCTTTTTTTAATCATCTTTCAAAATATGTCGAGCCAAGTTATAATAATATTGCGCTTAAGGCATGTAAAGTGAAGAAAGACTAAGAACCGAAGCGATAAAAACGGATCCTACTCATGACCATCTATCATTAATTTAGTGTGGCGTCGTGATGGGCGCTTAATCGGGTTAAAATTCAACTGCCGAAACACCTCCGGATCCTATCGCTTCATACGCCGGAAAAATCGCTTTTGGAACCTTGCCGTGAGACTGCGACAAAAAAGCGCAAAAAATCCCAAAAAATTTTTTGACTAAAAAATAGGCAAAATATTTTCTGCACGAAAAATACTCAGCCTTAACGCTTGGAAATCCATGATTCTGCGTTTTCATCGCTTGCTTAAAATCTATGCATCACCTGCACAATATTGTTTTCATTCAATTTTTTCAGATTTGCGGTTGACCAGCTGAGAAATTTGGTCGCTTTTTATTGTACTGCATTATTGATTTCCAAAGGAGCTATTTATGGATATATCATCGGTATTTAAATCGGGTGTTGCGGCGGCAACCGTCGCAATTGGCGCATTGGCATCGCAGGCAGCACTTGCTGAGACGATCAAAGTCGGGGTTCTGCATTCGCTGTCAGGAACCATGGCGATCAGCGAAACGACCTTGAAGGACGCGATGCTGATGCTCATTGACGAGCAGAACAAAAAAGGTGGCGTCCTTGGCAAAAAATTAGAAGCCGTCGTCGTTGACCCTGCATCGAACTGGCCGCTTTTCGCTGAGAAAGCGCGGGAACTGATCTCCGTTAATAATGTTGATGTGGTTTTCGGTTGCTGGACATCTGTGTCACGGAAATCGGTCCTTCCTGTGTTCGAAGAGCTAAACAGCATTTTGTTTTACCCAGTGCAGTACGAGGGTGAAGAAAGCCAACGCAATGTGTTTTACACTGGCGCGGCACCAAACCAGCAAGCCATTCCGGCCGTCAACTATTTGATGGATGAAGGCGTTGAGCGGTGGGTCTTGGCCGGAACAGATTATGTCTACCCCAGGACCACCAACAAAATTCTGGAAACCTATTTGAAGTCAAAAGGTGTCGCCGCCGCCGACATCATGATCAACTATACCCCGTTTGGTCATTCGGATTGGCAGACCATCGTCTCGGACATTAAGAAGTTTGGCTCGGCAGGCAAGAAAACCGCCGTGGTCTCAACCATTAACGGCGATGCCAACGTGCCGTTTTACAAAGAGCTTGGTAACCAAGGCATCAAGGCGGAAGATAT
>QCEM01000052.1 GCA_003280605.1 SAR116 cluster bacterium AG-355-O21
CAATGGCGGCACCATCGCCCGCGGTGATAATATAGCGTGCTTGGTCCTCAGCAAAAGCCCAGGCATGTAAATTCGTGTCCGGCACCTGCACGCGGGCACCGAAATCGCCAGCTAATGCCATTTCCGCAAGCGCCACCAACAAGCCGCCATCGGCGATATCATGGCAGGCGGTGATTTCTTGCGCCGCGATCAAACCGGCCACGAAGGTGCCGTGACGGCGCTCGCTGTCAAGGTCAAGCGGCGGCGGCGCCCCATCTTCGCGGCCATGGATTTCGCGCATATAAATGCTTTGTGCCAGCCAGACCGCATCGCCGCCCAAAACCACGATATCTTGTCCGCCGGCTTTAAAGCCGATGGTCATATGCTGGCTGTCAGCGGCGACCACACCGACCCCGCCGATCACCGGGGTCGGCAGAATAGCTTGCCCGTTGGTCTCATTGTAAAGTGAGACATTGCCCGAGACCACAGGGTAATCAAGCGCCATGCAGGCCGCTCGCATCCCCTGGATGCAGCCAACGAATTGCCCCATGACGTTTGGTTTCTCGGGATTTCCGAAGTTCATATTGTTGGTTATCGCAAGCGGTTTGGCACCGCTGGCGACAAGGTTGCGCCAGCTTTCCGCGACAGCCTGCGCACCGCCTGTCTCGGGGTCGGCAAGGCAATAACGCGGGGTGCAGTCAACCGTCATCGCCAACGCTTTTTCACTGCCACGAACCCGCACCACGGCCGCATCACCGCCGGGGCGCACCAATGTATCAGCCATGATGAAATGATCATATTGCTCCCAGATCCATCGCCGTGAGGCCAGATCAGGCGTCCCCATCAATTGCACCAACAGCGGCACTAACGCCGCCGACTGATCGATGCCGGCAGGATCGATGGGTGGTTGTACCGCCGTCGGCTCCCATGGCCGGTCATATTCGGGTGAGGCTTCAACCATCGGATCAATCGGGATGTCGGCAACATTGTCACCGTTCATTGACAACACCAGGCGGCCTGTCTCGGTGAGTTGGCCAATCACCGCAAAATCAAGGTCCCAGCGCTCAAAGATTGCCCGTGCTTCAGCTTCGTCTTCCGGCCGCAAGATGATCAACATCCGCTCCTGGCTTTCCGACAGCATCAATTCATATGGCGTCATAGCGGCTTCACGTGTCGGCACTTGGTCAAGGGCGATTTCAATCCCCAGTCCGCCTTTGCCGGCCATTTCAACGGCAGATGAGGTCAGACCGGCCGCCCCCATGTCCTGAATGGCAATAATCTGATCGCTGGCCATTAATTCAAGGCAGGCTTCAAGAAGTAGTTTTTCGGTGAACGGGTCGCCGACTTGCACGGTTGGCCGCTTTTCTTCGGCATCTTCGGAAAATTCTGCGGAGGCCATGGTCGCCCCATGGATGCCGTCGCGGCCGGTTTTCGCGCCAACATAGATCACCGGGTTACCGGCACCTGCGGCAGCCGAATAAAAAATTCGGTCGCTGGCGGCAAGCCCGACGGTCATGGCATTGACCAAGATATTACCATTGTAGGCCGGGTGAAAATTCACCTCACCGGCGACTGTCGGCACCCCCATACAATTGCCGTAGCCACCAATGCCGGCCACCACACCGCTAACCAGATGGCGGGTTTTCGGGTGCTCCGGCGCGCCGAAGCGTAAAGCGTTAAGGTTAGCGATCGGCCGTGCGCCCATGGTAAAAACATCGCGCATGATGCCGCCGACACCTGTTGCCGCACCCTGATAGGGTTCGATAAAGCTTGGGTGATTATGGCTTTCGATTTTGAACACCGCCGCCTGACCATCGCCGATATCAATCACACCGGCATTTTCGCCTGGCCCCTGGATCACGTGATCGGCCTCGGTTGGTAACGTTTTGAGCCATTTTTTTGATGATTTGTAGGAGCAATGCTCCGACCACATGGCCGAAAAAATACCCAGCTCGGTCAAATTGGGTGACCGCTGCAAGATCTCGATAATGCGCTCATATTCAGCGCTGCTTAGGCCGTGTTCGGCGACCATTTCGGCGGTGATTTCTGTTGCTGCCTGTGTCATGCCAGGGCCTCCACCAGGCCGCTAAACAGGGCCGCACCATCGGTGCCGCCAAGGCGCGGGTCAACGGCGTTCTCCGGATGTGGCATAAAGCCAAGAATGTTACCTTGGGGGTTCAAAACCCCGGCAATATTGCGTTGTGAGCCATTGATATTGCCTGCCGCCGAAACGGTGCCGGATGGATCGGCATAGCGAAAGGCGATTTGGCCATTGCCTTCCAGCCGGTCAAGTGTCGCCTCATCAGCAAAATAATTTCCATCATTATGGGCCGCAGGGATGCGCAAATGCTGACCATTGGCATAGCTGCGGGTGAACATGCTGTTATCGTGCTCGACGCTTAAATCAACGTGTCGACAGATGAATTTTAGGCCGGCGTTGCGCATCAGCGCACCAGGCAGAAGGCCGCATTCCGTAAGGATCTGAAAGCCGTTACAGACACCAAGAACAGGCGTCCCGGCGTTGGCTTTGGCGATCACTGCAGCCATGATCGGTGCCCGCGCCGCCATGGCCCCGGCGCGCAGGTAATCGCCATGCGAGAAGCCGCCCGGTAAAACAATCAAATCAACGGCCGGTAAAGTGTCCTGTTTGTGCCAGACAAGTAGGGGTGTTTGGCCGGAGGCAGCTTGCAGTGCCAACGCCATATCGCGCTCGCGATTGCTGCCAGGGAAAACAATGATTGCTGATTTCATCGACGCGCCTAGGTCCTTCGCAACAGTTTGGGCGGACCGTAAGCGGTCCCAACCAGGGATGCAAGTTGCCTGCTAACTACCTGCCAAAACGATATTTTTCAGCGTCCTTTGGTGGCGGTGCAGGCGCGATGTGGCGACTCGCAATCGTCTAGTAGGCACGCTCGACACAAAAATCGATCACATCTTCCAGCGCGGCTTTGATCGGCCCGTCCGGGAAAATGCCCAGGGCGTCTTTTGAAACCGCAGCGTAATGCCGGGCGCGGGCAATGGTATCGTCCAGCGCGCCATGCTTACGGATCAGCTTCTGTGCCTCGGCCAGGTCAGCATCGGTCTGCTCTAGGCGTTCAACGGTGCGCCGCCAAAAATCTCGTTCCGCCTCGTTACCCCGGCGGAAGGCAAGAATGATCGGCAGGGTAATTTTCCCTTCGCGGAAATCATCGCCAACCGATTTGCCAAGTTTCGCTTGTTCGGCCGAATAGTCCAGGGCGTCATCGACCAGTTGAAAGGCGAGGCCAAGATTTAAACCAAATGATGCCAGCGCTTCACGTTCCACCTTCGGGCGGTCGGCGACCACGGCCCCAACTTCGGCGGCGGCGGCAAACAATTGCGCGGTTTTGCCGGTGATTACCTCCAGATAGGCGCCTTCACCGGTGTCGGTGTCATTGCTGGTCAGCAATTGATGGACTTCGCCTTCCGCGATTACCGCCGAGGCTGTCGACAAAATCCGCAATACTTCCAGTGAGCCATCGGCAACCATCAACTGAAACGAGCGGCTAAACAAGAAATCGCCAACCAGCACACTGGCTTTATTGCCCCAAACAACATTGGCCGTATCCAACCCACGCCGCATATCGCTTTCATCGACCACATCGTCATGCAGCAGGGTTGCGGTGTGAATAAATTCCACGCAAGCGGCGAGATTCACATGGCGCTCGCCTTGGTAACCGCACAACCCGGCCGCAGACAAGGTCAACATCGGCCGTAAGCGTTTGCCGCCGGCGGCGATAATATGTCCGGCCAATTGCGGGATTAGCGCGACTGGGCTATCCATAAATTCCAGGATCCGTCGATTAACCCGCTCAAGATCATCTGCGACCAGGTCGACGAGCGGGTCTATTGACGGTTTTTGGCCGGTTTTGATATCGATGACGGTCGCCAACGAGTGCTCCTGTCAAACTCGGGGTAAAGCTACGCTGCATAGACCGCGAACGGCACACGGAGTCAAGTCGCTGCGCATCGGCCAAATGCCGCAGCGGCATAAAAAAGGAAGGCGAAATGCGGGAAATTTTGCGCACCAACGATCTGGTCCGCTTGTCATTTGTGCAAGCCTTATTGCGTGACGCCCAGATTGAGGCGCATTTGCTCGATGCCAATATGAGCAGCGTGATGACCGGCGGTGTTGTCGCCTTTGGCTGCCGGCTGATGGTTACCGATGAAGATTTTGACGCTGCCCGCCGGCGGTTAACGAACGCCGGCGAATGGGATGAAAGGCTTGATAAAAAACCATGACCGTTCCAAGTGAACCTGCAGTCAGCACCGATAAGGTTCTTGGTGGGCAAGTCACGGTGCTGCAATTACAGCAGGGCTATCGGGTCGCCATTGATTCTATTTTTCTTGCCGCCGCCGTGCCGTTTGCAGCCTCGACGCGGGCCCCGGAGCAGATTTTGGACCTGGGTGCGGGAAATGGGGTGGTCGGTTTCTGCCTCATGGCCCGAAACCCTGACGTGCGGGTGCTGGCGGTTGATAGGGACGCTGACGCTTTGGCGCGGGCGCAGACAGCAGCGCGGCTGAATCATGTCGAAGAGCGTTTTCGCTCTGCCAAAGCACGCATCGGCAACAGCCCTGACTTTGCCGCTTTCCGGGATTTTGATCAGGTTGTTGCAAATCCGCCCTTTCTCCCCGATCAGCGCTCTGACCCCGGTAAGGCCGACGGCCGCCGCAGCAGTGACCTTGAGGGCGATACGCCGCTGGCTGACTGGCTGCTGACAGCGGCAGCTGTGTTACGCCATAAAGGCCGCTTAACGATGATCCACCGCGCCGACAGAGTGGCCGAGATTTGCAGTCTGCTGCGGCCGGCCTTTGGTGAGGTCACAATCTGTCCGCTATGGCCAAAGCCGGGACTGCCGGCGAAACGCATTTTGATCAGTGCCCGAAAAGGCAGCCGAGGTGCCGATCATATTTCTGCCGGCCTAGTCTTGCATCAGGACGATGGCAGCTTCACTTATAGCAGCGAACGTATTTTAAACGGCGCAGGGTTTGATTTGGCCCGGCCGGACATCATTTACGACAAAGCATCGAATTGCTGAAGTGAGGACAACGGAACAATGATGATGGCCTTGAAGAAACTTTGGGAAGGTTTCCAAAGCAAGCGTGCACCGGTGGTCAGTGTGCTGCGCTTAGAGGGGATGATTGGTGGCGGTGGTCGGTTTCAGCGCGGTCTCAGCTTAGACGCCATCAGCCGCGACATTGATGCGGCGTTTGCCTCTAATCGGGTGCGTGCCGTGGCCCTGGTGATCAACTCGCCCGGTGGTGCCCCGGTTCAGGCCGAACTTATTCGCCGCCGCTTGGTTGATCTATCAACGGAAAAAGATATTCCCTTGGTGGCTTTTTGTGAGGATGTTGCGGCCTCGGGTGGCTATTGGCTGGCCTGTGCCGCGCCGAAAATTTATGCCCAGGAAGCATCTATCATCGGGTCGATCGGTGTGATCTCCGCAGGCTTTGGCGCCCCGGGATTATTGGCCAAGATCGGCCTTGAGCGGCGCGTCTACAGCGCCGGCGATCAAAAAAGCATGCTTGATCCTTTTCAAACCGAAAAACCTGAAGATGTGACGCGCTTAAAAGCGCTGCAGGCGGAAATCCATGAGGGCTTTAAGAAACTGGTGCGGGATAGCCGTGCGGACCGTCTCACCGCCCCGGAAGATGAATTGTTCAATGGTGCCTTTTGGACCGGGTCGCAGGCGCGGGATCTTGGCTTAATTGATGATATCGGCGAATTGCGGCAGGTCATGCGGCAGACCTATGGTGACAACGTTAAGTTCCGCAGTCGGCGCCGCCGGCGAGGCTTGATGGGGCGTTTCGGGATGGCGTCGGATGCCGCTGCCGGGACGCTGATTGGTGACTGCATCGAGGCCGGCCTTGAGGCGTTGGAAGCGCGTGCGCTCTGGGCCCGCTTTGGCCGTTAATGCGGGGCCGGCTGGGCAACCTCGCCACGCGGCAAAGTCAGGACCAGTAGATTGGTGATCAACATCGATCCGGCCAGCGCATAAAAAACTGAAATTAACCCGTAATGATCAGCGATAAGGCCGCCGGCGACCGGCATCAGCGTTGACAGCCCGGCCTGCGCACCGAACATTAAGCTGGTCGCCGAGCCGCCAAGCCCTGGCGGTGTTAGGTCCATCATCCAGCTATGGACGACCGGCCGGACCGCATATAGCGCAAAACCCAATACCGCCACACCGGCGATGAATACCACATCACTGCCGATCAGGGTTAAGGCAGCGACGGTCAGGGTGGAAACGGTCAGGCCCGCAAGCACCACGGGGCGGCGGCCAACCCGGTCGGACCAGACGCCGGCAACCGGACTGGCGATCATCCCACCGACTTGCATCGCGGCCAGGGTGAGCCCCATCATCACTGGGCTGACGGCCATCACATTGGCCAGATAAAGTGGCAAGAACATCAGCAATCCGCCTTGCATGGTGGACCGAAAAGCCGACATCAGGCAGAGCTTTAAAACCGCCGCATTGGCGATGACCAACCGCATACCATTGAGATAATCAATCGCGGTCATGCCGCGTTTGGTGTCCAGCTTGGTGGCTTGCTCGCGGCGATCAATGCGCGACAAGACAACGGCAATCAGCAGCGCAATGACGACCACAGGCACGATATTGAGGATGGTTGTCAGCCGCCAGCCGCTTGCCGTCAGCAGGATACCGGCGGTCAACGGTGCGATGGCATCGCCTAAATTGGCGCCAAGGGCGTGGATTGATAGGGCATAGCCGCGATTTGCCGGAAATGCCGTGCTGAGAAAGGAAATTGCCGGTGGGTGCCATAGATTATTGGTGACCCCAATAACGACGATCAAGCCTGCCAAGGCCCAAAAACCAGGGGCGATGGCAAATCCCGCCAAAGCCGCCGCACCGGCCAATAGCGCACAGGTTTGCAATAAAATGTGCCGGCCGGTGATATCGGTCAGCGGCCCGCTGATGAAATTGGCGGCAAATGAGCTGCCGTGCAGAATAGAAACCAACAGCCCAACCTGAGTATAGCTCAAGCCAAGTGCGCTCGACATCGCCGGTAACACCAGATAGAAGGTCGCTGCAACCCAATGGGTGCCGCCATGGCCAAGACCGACAATCATGATTGGCAGGTTGGCGTGCCAACCAAGCCCAGTAAATTTTTTAGCAAGCGACATGCTGAGTATCCAAAAACAAACTGCGAATCTGCCGAGCATACCTGATGGCTGAGCAATCGTCGGTATTTCTTGTGTCAGACAGTTATACAGCGATTTCGTTGATCATTCTGGTGGTGGCGATCGGCTCGATTTTATGGAGCACCCTGCGCACAGGTGTGCCGCCGATGCCAAGCAATGTCCACGTTGCCGACCGGATGTTGTCCTTGGTGCCGGCGACAACCACCGGCACGATTTATGAACTTGGGGCCGGTTGGGGATTCCTCGCGCTTAAAATAGCCGGTCGGTTTTCGGCAGTGCAGGTCATTGCTTATGAACTTTCACCAATCCCATTTTTGGTCGGCAAGTCTCTGCAATTGCTGGCTAATCTGTTTGGCTTTCGGCGTAATCTTGAGATCCGCTATGGTAATTTTATGGCTGCGCCCTTGCACGACGGGACGGTGATTATGTGTTATTTAATGATTGGCGCAATGATCCGGCTCGGGCCGAAGCTCAGGGCTGAATTACCGGCCGGAGCGATCGTCATTTCGAACGCTTTCACGATGCCGGACTGGCAACCAGAAACGACTGAGATCGTGGAAAGTTACCAAAACACCCCGGTCTATTTGTACCATCAGGAGCATCCGGCGGTCAGGTTACAGGACGCATAATCAGGGCTGCCCCGAACCGTGCGGTAGGTGCGCCGTGAGCATCCGCGCACCGGCTGCGTAAAAACATCCACAGACGTTGATCATGATCGCCTGCGCAATGGCGCCGGGCACTAAAATTCGTGGATGCCGGGTATCGGCAAGGGGATTTGCTAAGACCGGCCAAGAGTTTCGTTGCCGGCGTGATCTTTCAGGCAAACCGGCCAGACCGCGTCAAATCCGCATCAAGACCGCAATCAGCGCTGATCTGGACACCTGAAACAGCGAAAATTTGGCGGTTTTACTTTATTCCTGATGACATTTCAGGTTGTCGAACCAAAAACGGCAAAAGCGGAAGGTTGCCTATTGTAGCATGCTGAAAAGTTGATAAAAACTATAAAAGGTTGTATTTTTTCTCACCCTAAACAGTGCCCTAATAAAGCACGCTCAATTGGGTATTGATGCGGTAGCAGTTGAAATTTGGCGCGATGCCTGATCGTGCCCCAGAGACCATTATGACGGTCTTATTTTATCAGAATGCCGAAATCTCTTTGCCGCAGCAGACGCCTGGCTTTGAAGGCTATTCCGTTCCCATCTCCGCTCCGTTAAGCTGTCGCGCTGGTAATTCAAAAATACTGCGGGAGAGGGTGCAAATGGGGGTTTTGCCGGAAGATTTTGGAGAAGCCATCGGTCAATTTGACTATGTGATCGTTGGGGCCGGCTCTGCGGGCTGTGTTTTGGCAAATCGCCTGTCTGCCGATCCGGATAAATCTGTCTTGCTGCTCGAGGCGGGCGGCAAGGATGATTACATCTGGATCCATATTCCTGTTGGTTATCTCTACACCATGAACAATCCACGCACGGATTGGATGTTTAAAACCGAGGCGGAGGCGGGCTTAAACGGCCGCGCCCTTGATTACCCGCGTGGCAAAGTTTTGGGTGGCTGCTCGTCGATCAACGGCATGATCTATATGCGCGGGCAAGCGCGTGATTATGACCAATGGCGACAACTTGGTAATCAGGGCTGGGGTTGGGATGACGTCCTGCCATATTTCAAAAGCCATGAAGATTTCACCCCTGGCGGCGACGCCCTGCACGGTGAAGGCGGGGAATGGCGGGTGGAAGATATTCCAATTCGCTGGGAAATTCTGGACGCCTTTGCCGATGCCGCTGCCGAAGCAGGAATCCCCAAAGTCACGGATTTTAACCGTGGTACCAATGAAGGCGTCGGCTATTTTCAGGTAAATCAGAAAAAAGGTGTGCGTTGGAGCACCGCGAAAGGGTTTTTGCGACCGGCGATGGGGCGTCCGAATTTAACGGTGATGACAAAATCCCATGCTGCCCGTATTCGCCTGACCGATGGTCGTGCCACAGGATTAGATTTCTGGCGCGACGGGGCACCCTGCCATGTGAGCGTTAAGGGCGAGTTAATTCTTGCCGCCGGCGCGGTTGGCTCACCACAATTGCTGCAGGTTTCCGGCATTGGCCCAGGTGCTGTGGCCCAACAGCATGGGATTGAGCTGCAGCATGAGCTTCCAGGGGTTGGTGAAAACCTCCAAGACCATCTGCAAATCAGGCCGGTTTTTAAGGTCAAGAATACCGTGACCTTGAATGAACGTGCCAGCAGCTTGTTTGGTAAAGCCTTGATGGGATTAGAATACGCTTTGTTTCGAAAAGGCCCGCTGACCATGTCACCGAGCCAGCTTGGGGCGTTTGTGAAAAGCGATCCGGCGCTGGATACGCCCGATTTAGAGTATCACATTCAACCGCTGTCGACAGACAAGCTTGGCGACCCGTTGCATCCCTTCCCAGGTTTCACGGCCTCTGTTTGCAACCTGCGCCCGGACAGCCGTGGGACGGTGACCTTACACAGCGCCGACCCGCGCGATAAACCGCGCATTCGGCCAAATTATCTTACGGCCGCGCGCGACCGTGACGTTGCCGTGAAGGCGATGAAAATCACCCGTGACATTGTCTTTAACAGCGAAACCATGAAGCATTTTGAACCGGAGGAATATAAGCCGGGACCGAGCTGCCAAAGCGATGCTGATTTATTGGCCGCCGTTGGCGATTTGGCGTCAACGATTTTTCATCCGGTCGGCACCTGTAAAATGGGCCAAGACGATATGGCGGTGGTTGATGATCGCTTGCGGGTGCATGGTTTGACGGGCTTGCGTGTTGTCGATGCCTCGGTTATGCCAACGATCACATCAGGCAACACCAATGCCCCGACAATAATGATCGCCGAAAAAGCGGCGGCAATGATTAAACAGGATGCCTAAAATGCCAGCTACCAAAGTGCGCCCTATCGCAATTGATCATCAACACACCGAGGTCATGGGATATGGTCAGCGTCTGCCCTTCTTCTATTTTGTTGGCGGCCTGCCGCGATCAGGCACCACCTGGGTGATGCATCTGTTACATAGTCATCCAGCATTATGCTGTATTGGTGAAGGCTTGCCGTTCGGCACCCTGTCGAGCTTTTTGGCGAACGCCATCACAAAATATAACCGAACGGCCGGCCCTGAGAACACGCGTAAAATGTTGCCGCTCAAAGGTATTGACGGCCTTGGCGCCCGGCGGGTTTTTGAGACAGCTTTGATGGAGTTGATGCGCGTCAATACCGATAAGCAGCTCGATCAACTCACGGGGATTGGTGAAAAAACCCCGGATAACTTAATAGCCCTACAGACCTTGTGGAACAACATTCCCGACGCCCGCTTTATTAATGTCATCCGTGACTGCCGGGATGTGATCGTGTCCGGTTGGTACCGGTTTCAACCCAATCTTCTCGATTATTTTTCATCCCGTGAGCACTATACCCGCGAAGTCGCGAAGGCATGGTCGGACCGGATCACAAATGCACGAGCGGAGGCGGCAGGGCGTGATCCAAGGTTATATCATGAGATACGGTATGAGGATTTGCTCACCGATCCTGAAACGGCAATTCGCAATATGCTCGACTTCTTGATGGTGGATAGCGATGAAGCGGCCATTGCTGCGGCGATTGAGGCAGGTCGCTTTGACAAACACAGCGGCGGCCGGACGCAGGGCATGGCCGACACGAATGATGACCGCGCCCATTTCCGCAAGGGTGTACATGGCGAATGGCGGCAGGAATTTACTGCCGTTGAAAAACAATCGGCCTGGGAAATAGCCGGGCCGGTGCTACAAACCCTCGGTTATAGCAACGACTAGCAGCATTTTGCACAGGTTTGGGAGCTGCGGCTCAGATCTCGTGAGCGGCGCCGAAGCGCACCGCCCGGGGCCAACTATTTTAAAATCTCGCAATACGCCGTCACGGCACCTGAAAACCCAAGTTTCAATGCATCTGCCGTCAGTGCGTGACCAATCGACACTTCCTCGATGTCGGGGATCGCGGCAACCAAATCAGCAAGGTTTTCGAGATTAAGATCATGGCCGGCATTTAGGCCGATATTGGCTGCTTTGGCAGCGTCAGCAAGGGCAATCATATGCGCCAAAACCTCGTCGCCGGCAGCGCTGCCAAAGTTGCTTGCATAGGCTTCGGTGTAAATCTCGACACGATCCGCGCGGGTTGCGGCGGCACCTGCAATCGTATCGGGGTGCGGATCAACAAATAATGCGACCCGACACCCGGCGGCCTTTAGGCGGGCAACAATTGCTGGCAGCCAATTGCCGGCACTGGCAAAATCCCATCCATGATCTGAGGTCCGCTGGTCTGGTGCATCAGGCACCAAGGTGACTTGGTCAGGCCCGACTGTTTCACAAAGGTCCAGAAAAGCCTCATCGGGATAACCTTCGATATTGAACTCAATGCCGGCAAAGCGCGGCTCGGTGAGCAAGGCCGCCAAATCGAGAACGTCTTGTCGGCGGATGTGCCGTTGGTCAGGGCGCGGATGCACCGTGATTCCGCCGGCCCCGGCAGCAATGGCGATTTCGGCAAAACCAGTGACACTTGGATAGGCAAGGTCGCGTTGATTGCGCAGCAACGCCACTTTATTGAGATTTACACTCAGCACAGTCATGAAAACCACTCTCGATCATCAGCATAATGATAGTGTGTCTGGGATTGCTGAAAACCGAGCCTTTTTTCGGATGAAAAATAGTCAAATGGATAAGTTTTAGCGCCGACCGCTCATTCCTTTGGGCGTGCGACCGCAAAAACATCGGTGATATGCGCGTAATCAAAATAGCCGAGCCGTGAGACCGGCTGATAGGTTAAGACGTCAACCAAGCCATCCTTGATTACCGCTTCATCGATATGGATGCCGATGACTTCCCCAATAATCATGCTGTTGGAACCACCTTCGTGCCAGCTTGGCAAATCAACTGTCTGCATATATCGGCATTCCAAGTGAATCGGTGAGCCTTTGACCCGCAGCGGTTTGACTTTGGTGCATGGCAAGCCCTCTAAGCCGGAATGCTCAAACTCGCTCTCGCCATGGGGAATATGTACGGAAGTTTCATTCATCTTATCACTGAGCGCATAACTGACCACGTTATGAACAAACTCGCCTGTTTCCTCGATATTCCGAATACTGTCTTTTTTACCGCCACCCGGGCGATTACCGGCACCAAAGGCAACGATCGGCGGCCCATAGCTCATCGCATTAAAGAAACTATAGGGGGCGAGATTATGACGCCCATCAGCACTCACACTTGAAATCCAGCCGATCGGCCGTGGTGAAACGATGGCCTTGAAAGGATCGTGGCGCAGCCCGTGCTGCTTATGGCTGCCGGGATCAAAAAACATTTTTTAACGCTCCTACGCGATAGAGATTGCTATTAACTCGGCAAGAGCATAAGCAGATTGGCCCGGCCGCGCTATTTTTATCCAATCCTTTTAAGTGAACTGCCGCACATGCAAATAATCGCTGAATTATTCGGGATTATGGGACCTGTCTTTTTATGTGCCGTGCTCGGTTTCATTTGGAGCAAAATGGGGCGGCCTTTCGACAGTGAAACCATTACCTCATTGATCACAAATGTGGGCACACCATGCCTGGTTTTTGATACCTTGGTGCGCCTTGATTTAACCATTGATACCTTTGTTTCCCTGGGCACCGCAGCAGCGCTTACCGTGCTTGGATTTGGCATTTTAGGCATCCTTTATCTGAAAATAACAGGTGCCGGGCTGGCCGACTTTCTACCGGCATTGATGTTTCCCAATTGTGGCAATATGGGTTTGCCAATTTGCCTGTTCGCCTTTGGCGAGGTTGGTCTTGGTCTTGGCATCGCTTTTTTTGCGATCATGGTGCTGCTGCAATTTACCATCGGCATCGCCATTGCGGCGGGGGATATTTCGATCCGCTTCATCGTTCGAACACCGATGGTCTATGCGGTGCTGTTAGCGGTGCTTATTCTGGCGCTGGATATCAGTTTGCCGAAATGGCTCAATGATACGGTGCATTTGTTCGCCGGCCTGACCATTCCAGTGATGCTGATGGCCCTTGGGGTCTCGTTGGCAACACTTGGGATCGCCAAATTATGGGAAAGTTTATCGATCTCATTGGCACGTATTCTGATGGGCTTTGGGGTCGGGGTTTTGACGGTTCTTGTGCTTGGCCTAGACGGGGTTGCTGCCGGTGTGGTGATTATCCAAGCATCCATGCCGGTGGCGGTGTTTAGCTATTTATTTGGCCTGCGGTACAACCGCTCGCCAGATGTTTTGGCAGGCTCGGTGGTGTTATCAACGCTGATTGGCTTTGCGGTTTTGCCGTTCATTCTGCTCATGGTCATGCCGTAGCAGGCTGTTCAAGGGGCTACCATTCACCAAATAGATAGCCGCGTTCTTTAGCCTTGCCGGTGCTGGCTTCAACCTGGGCATCGGTCAAGGTGATGCGGTTTCGGCGCAGCGCAAACCAGGCAAGCAAACGCGCCTGCAGCTCGCCTTGGACCTGTGCGTGCGCAGGCGCACCGCCTAAGTCGTGCCGCTCCTGCGGGTCATTTCGTAAATCGAACAACTGTGCTGGATGATGCGGCCAGTAGATATATTTCCAGGCTTCCGTTCGGACCATAAAGCCACGCGCCTCATGGGCCGCCAGTCCTAGGGTCTTGCGGGCGTGGCGGAAGCAGAAGTCGCATTCGGCAAAGACCGCACCGCGCCAATTCAGGGGCGGGTCCGGTGCCAGCAAAGGCATTAGTGAGCGCCCCTCAAGGCGCGTCTCGGCCTCTCGATCGGCGGCACCGCCGTCCCTCGCGGCATCAATGAATGTCGGCAGCAAGTCAATCGCTTCAACCAATTCCGTGCGCACCTGCCCCCGGCTGTTATCGGCGCTGCTGCGCGGGTCCCGAATGATCATTGGGATGCGCACCGATTCCTCATGGAAAAGCTCTTTTTCGCCAAGCCAATGATCGCCCAGATAATCACCATGATCGGCCGTGAAAACGATCATGGTTTGCTCCCAAAGTCCGCGCTGCTGCAAGTGATTGAACAAGCGCCCAAGATGATCATCAATCTGCTTGATCAAGCCCATATAGGTTGGGATCACCGTCCGCCGGCATGCTTCTTCGGCATAGCTTA
>QCEM01000053.1 GCA_003280605.1 SAR116 cluster bacterium AG-355-O21
ACCGAACCATTGTTCCATCATGAATGGGAAAAAAGTGCTTTTGCCTTAACCTTAGCGACCGCCGCTTTGGGTTTTTGGAATATTGATATCGGCCGGCATGCCCGTGAGCGTCAACATCCGGTGCAATATTTGTCGAATACTTATTATCAAAATTGGCTTGAAGGTACGGTGACGCTGCTGCTTGAAAAAGGGTTGGTGAGCGCTGACGAACTGAAAACCGGGAAGGCGGTATCGCCAGCGGATGCAGATGTCTTAGCGCGCGTCCTGACGCCTGCGAAAGTTGCCGAAACCCTTGGTCGCGGCGGGCCTGCAACCCGCGATGTTGCGCAGCCACCGCAGTATGAGGTTGGCCAAAAGGTTCGTGTTATCAACCAGCACCCAATCGGTCATACCCGTGCGCCACGCTATGTCCGCGGGCATGTGGGCGTGATTACCGGACTGCATGGCGGGCATGTCTTTGCCGATACCGCGGCCCATGGCGACCCACGCGGCGAGCATTTGTACTCAGTCAGCTTTGCGGCAACGGAACTTTGGGGCGACGATGCCCCAAAAACAGATCACGTATTGGTCGATTTATGGGAGCCGCATTTGGCCTTGGTCGGATGACCGAACCCAATCAAACAGCCGGCTTGGACCTTAGCAACCTGCCATGTGACGATGCCGGTGAACCAATTTTTGCCGAGCCTTGGCAGGCGCAGGCTTTTGCCATGGTTCTTAAGCTTCACCAAGACGGTGTTTTCACATGGTCCGAGTGGGCCGAGACACTGTCGGCGGAGATTAAGAAAGCACAACACCACGGCGACCCGGATCGTGGCGATACCTATTACCGCCATTGGTTGGCGGCTTTGGAAACCCTTGCCGTCATCAAAAATCTGACCAATGACACAGAATTGACGGGCCGCCGCGATGCTTGGCAGCGTGCCGCACACGCGACCCCGCATGGCCAACCAATCGAATTACAGGCCACTGATCGGCGCCCAATTTAATCTCGCCGCAGCGGAGAACCTGCCTGGTGTGGTCATCTTTGCCGCCATACCAGGTATTTTTTGCCATCCGCCGTGGATCCCCTTGCCACGCCGGAAATTCTGGTCCCCTCAGACTTTATAAAAATAAATAAAGTTCTTAAAAACAGCGCACTAGGTAGAATTTAAAAAACTGGCCCGGCGTTTGCTTATTCCTGGCGAAAGCACGTTGTTCAACAATTGAACATAGAGCTGCAAGTGCCGGTAAGGCCGTTCGTGACACATTAGCGAGTCATCAAGCGGTTGTTTCAAGGCTGTAGCTCTGTGAGCCTAGAAATGGAGCTAGTTATGCCAATTAATTCAGTTATTACCAATTCAAACGCGATGATGGCGCTACGTCACCTGAACGATACCAATCGGCAGATGGCAGCGACACAGGGGCGGATTTCAACAGGCCTTAAAATTAACAACGCGATTGATGATTCATCCAATTACACCATTGCCCAAGGGCTGCGATCCGACGTCAAGGCGATGTCAACCATTAGTCAGGGTTTGAACAACACCAAAGGGGCGGCGCAGGTCGCACTCGCCGGCGCAAACTCGGTTTCTAATCTGCTGGCGGACGTTCGCGCCAAGCTGGTTGAAATGAGCAATGAAGGGATCAGCGCCTCGCAACGCAGTATTTTGGCAACTGACCTGAACTCCCTGATGTCACAGGTCGGGAACTTCATCAGCAATGCTGAATTCAATGGGCAAAACATTCTCACCGCGACGTCAACGAATATTTTAACCCTATCAAATATCAATGGCGGGCAATTAACGCTGAATGCTCAAGACATTGAGACCGACGCTCAAGCTTTGGCAACAGTCGCGGCGGCAATTGCCGGCGCCACCGCCAGTGCCAGTGCGTTGGCGGGGTCCTTTGTCACGCTTGAGACGACCGTTAATGCCGCGCTTGGTGGCCTGGGCGCAGATATTCGGGCGATCAACCTTCAAAATGAATTCTTGGGGCAAGTCCGTGATGCAACCGAGGAAGGCCTTGGCAATATCATTGACGCCGATATGGCACGTGAATCCGCGAAATTAAGCTCTCTGCAAATTCGCCAAGAGCTGGGCATGCAAGTGACCGGTATTGCGAACACCGCACCGCAATCCCTGCTTGGCTTGTTTAAGTAAGTGATCTGGTCCTGAACCTGAAATCGGAACATCAAATACGTTGCTTATAAGGTCAGTGGTAAATGAACGGATACAATGCTTACGCCGCAGCGATGAACAACACCGAAGATCCACGGAGTACCGAATATCGGCTTCTTGGATCGGTAACAGGTGCTTTGATCCGCGCCAACACCGCAGAGGCGTCACTACAAGATCGTCTCAATGCTTTGCTTTGGAACCAACAAGTCTGGGAAGCGTTTTTGGTTGATCTGTCGGACGAAGACAATGCGTTGCCGCAAAAGCTGCGGGCAAGCCTGACCAATTTGAGCCTATGGATTATCAAAGAGACCGACGCCTTAATGGACAATGGGGACGACTTGGAAGCGATGATCTTAATTAACCGAAACATTATGGAAGGGTTGCGTCCTTCCATGTCGGCTGCGGCTGAATAGCTTTAGAAACGGATTGTGATCCTATGTCCTTATTAAGCGCATTTTCATCGGCCCGCGCCGGCATCGTATCGGCGCAGTCAGGGATTGATCTGGCCGCCCGTAACGTTGCTAACGCATCGACGGAGGGTTACAGCCGAAAAATCCAACAACAAAGCAGTCTGGTTGCCGGTGGTGAGTTTGGCATGTTGCGCCAAGAGCCGGCGACGCGGCTGATCGATACCGACCTGCAAAAGGATCTGCGCACGCAAGTCTCGACGGTTGAGGAATTAAAAGCTGTTGAAGACTTTTTGGGACGCATGGAGCTGTCATTTGGGCCGCTTCAAAGCAGTCAGTCAATCGCCTCAAAAATAACCGCCCTTGGCAGTGCTTTTGAAAGTTTGTCAGTGACGCCAAATTTAGAGACCACCCAAAAAGAAGTAATTTTGGCGGCGCAAGCCGTGGCCGATGAATTCAATCGCATGTCGGCGGAAGTCCAAGACCTTCGCCTGGCAGCCGATAGCCATATCCATGACGCCGTTAACAATGTCAATTTACGGCTGGAGAATATCCTTCATTTGAATGCGCAAATCACCAAGATGAACAGCAAGTCCTCAGGCTCAAGTGAGCTGGACGATCAGCGTGATCTGCAAATCGATTATATCTCCAAAGAGATGAACATTAAGACCTTTACCCGTGACAATGGGCAATTGGCGGTGATGACCGGCAATAATGATTTTATGTTAGACCGGCAAGTCTATCCCCTTGATTTCCAGTCTGCCTCCGCAGCGGTGTCAGACAGCACCATGAGCAACGTTTTGCTTGATGACGGCTTACCGGGGTCACAGTCCTCAATCGGCGGTGACATTACCTCGGGTCGCATCGCCGGGTTGTTGAAAGTGCGTGATGAACTGCTGCCGCAGATGCAGGATCAGCTGGACGCCTTGGCCTATAACCTGGCCCGCAAAATGGGCAGTTTGACAATTGGTAGCAGCACGGCGGCGTTAAATTTATTTCACAACAAAAATGCCTTAACCCCGGCTCTGCCGGCGGCGCCTGCGGGGTTTTCGGCGGCAATTACCGTGAACCAAGATATCATCGATAATCCGGCCTTGCTGCGCGAGGGTGACGGGACCGGAACCTTTCAGGCCGGCGGTGATGCTGATCCAAGCTTGCCGTTGGCCGCTTTGGCCACATTCAATGAGGTTTTCACACTCACGGATAGCAGCCATAACTTGAACCTCGAGGGCTCAATTTCAGTTGGCGATCAAGTGACCTTGACCGTTGACGGCAGCAGTTACACAGTCACCGCGACCGATGGCACGGCGGCAACATTGCTCAACGATCTTAAAACAACGATCGCCGGCCTGACCGGCGTCGATAGCGTCAACATTGTTGGCAATGGCATCAATTTTAGATTTTCGGACACCACATCGCATTCGGTTTCCGCCAGCGTCGCCGGCACGGTCACGGCTACGGCATCCGAGGTCGTGGTGGATCATGGCTTAACGGCGACCGCGTCATTTGAATCATTTGCAGCGGAAATGATCAGTTTTCAGGGCAATCAACGCGCCGACTATGAAAACCGACTGTCTTTTCAGGGCCAGCTTCAAAGCACATTGTCGGAACGTTTCGATGACATGTCGAAGGTCAATATTGACGAAGAAATCTCTCATTTGGTGGAGCTGCAATCGGCCTTTACAGCCTCTGCGCGCGTCTTGACTTCGGTTCAACGGGTGCTCGACGAGCTTCTAGAAATCATTCGATAAGAAAGCAGAAGAACCATGCGGATATCAACAATCAGCCAAAACCATCGCATTGATGCCAGTATTCGTAACATCCAACGCGAAATGGCCGATGCGCAGAGCCAAATCAGCACCGGCAAGCGAGCACAGGTGTATAGCGGTCTTTCGGCGTCGGATTCCCGCATGTCGATTAATCTGCGGGCCGATCTCGAGCAACGCGACTCCTTGAGTAAATCAATCAAAACATCCACCACCCGCATGGCTGCTATGGACCATGCCTTAACCAATATTCAGTCGGTTATTTCAAACTTTCGCACCGACCTGATTACCCACCAAAACTCAATGTCGGAAAACCCCACAGGTGATTTGAAGAAACTGGCTGAAAACGCAATCGCGGTGATGACCGATCTCATCAATACCAAGGTGGATGGACGGTTTTTGTTTAATGGCTTTGATAGCAATACCGCGCCGATGCGTGCAGTGGCCGATACCAGCGCAGATTTCGTTAGTTTTTTAACCGACCAAAGCGCCACGGCAGCAACTGTAGATGGGCTTTCGGCACGGTTTTTCGGTAACCATCAAGGGCACGTCGAACGGCAACCACAGACCATTGAGCTGACAGCCGCGCCAAACCCTGGCGTAAACGATACGATCACCTTCATAATCGACGGTGTCAGCAGTCAGATAACATTGACGTCCAACACGGTATCTGCGGCCTCGACTGAACTGGCGGCAGCGCTTGAAGCTGATTTTTCGGCGAAAATCGACGCCTGTGATGTGATTGACGGCAAGCTGTACATAGATTTCGCAAGCGGCGTATCGAATGAGGTGATTAGCTTTGGTGACGGCAGTGATACCTTTTCCGATGCCAGCGTCAGTACCTCTGAAATTATTGACCAGCCGTTTTCCCTAATGATCGCCGACGGCATCACGGCTGATTATGGTTTCATGGCGCATAATGACAGTTTCACGGATATGATGGAGGTGCTCTATAGCTTTGCCAACAGCGATCAAATTGCCGACTTTGATGTCAATCTGGAAACCTTGATTGGTTCCGCTTTGAGCAAGGTTAAAACCGCCTTCAACGGTGTTAACGATATGGTTGGTAGTCTCGGGGCCGATCGACAGCTGATGGCTGATAAATTGACCGAGCACCAAGATTTCTCGTTACTGCTGCAATCCCAGATCGCTGATATTGAAGATGTCGATCAAGCAGAAGCAATTGGCCGCTTTCAGACCTTACAAACACAATTACAAACGTCCTACCAATTGACCTCAATTCTGCGCAAATTAACCCTTGCTGATTTTATCTAAGCTGGGCACGAGATTTGACCCTTGCCGGCAGCGCGATCTGTCGACTTTCTGCTGCGTCTAAGCCGACCACAATGCACGCTTTTGTGATTGCATTGAAGATGATACATTCAGATTAAATTAGAGATGTACGCATGGCGCGAGTGTGCCGCGCCCTGGGCACAATTCTGATCGATTGGCCGGCCCACGGGCTTCACGAAGCGTTTGATACGGAGTTTGAAACCGCATTATGTCCGACGAGTCTGTAAATGAGATGCAAGCGGCTCTTGCCTTAGCGATCGATTACCACAACGCCGATGATGTCGAGAATGCGAGCAGGCTTTACATGAAAGTTCTGGAGCAGGAGCCGACAAATGCAGCCGCATTAGGCATGTCGGGACTGCTGTGTTTGCAAAACGGCCAGGTCGACGCGGCTTTGGATTTCCTGCAAAGCGCAACTGCCGCCGATCCAAAAGAACCACAGCACTTAAACCACCTTGGTGCCGCCTTGGTGCAAGTCGGGCAATTGGATGATGCGCTGAGTGCATTGCGACAATCGGTTGCGATAAATGAGGATTACTTTGAGGCTCACTTCAATCTTGCCATCGCTTTGCGCGCCGCCGGTGATGCTTCCGGCGCCGAGATAGCAATTGAAAAAGCGAACCAGCTTAGTCCGAAAAATGCATTGATTTTAACCTGGCGTGGCCGCCTGCAATTTGAAGCAGGCCGGCTACAAGAAGCCCTAGAAAGCCTGATGCAGGCAACTGAAATTGATGATCAAAGCAGTGAAGCTTTAAGTACGCTTGGAGATGTTTTGGTCGAAATGAGCGATTTTCAAATGGCTGAGCGCTGTTACCGTGAGGCCCTAAACATTAGCCCTCAATCAACAGCCATTCAGGGCCGCCTTGGCAGTTGCTTGTCGCATGCCGGTAAAAATTACGCCGCCCGTGCGGAATTTGAAGCCGCGCTGCAGAGCGATCCAAACAGCGGCCAATTATGGAATGGTCTTGCCCTTGTTTTATCGAAAATGGGCAATGATGAGGAGGCGTTGGAAGCGGCAAAGAAATCCGTCGACTTGAATGCTGAAAGTGTTGATGGGCAACGCACCCTGGCACAACTTTACGAAAGCCAGGGTGACACCGAAAAGGCCATGCAGGCAACGGAGCGGCTGCAAGTTTTGATCGCTGCCAGCAAGGCCCAATAGCTTTAAAGCGCCCGGTTCACACTGTTATATTCAACCCCTGTCGGTGCTGTGTAGACAGCATAACCTGATCGTGGCTTCAACGCTGACCGCGGCTCGCCGGTGATACCGCGGCGTTTACGGATTGTTGCGACCACGGCCTGCATAACTTTCTCGGTGCTGTCATGGGCGGCCCGGATGGCCAGCATATTGTCTGCCAGCACGTTCCTAAAATCAGCAAATTTTTCCCGCAAGTCAGCCTTTTCGGCATCGTTCAGATGGTCAAGCACCTTGGGGTTTTGCTGCAGCAAGGTCTGCTTTTCATCATAGGCCAGGCCGAGGCGATTTTTCTTCGATTGCATTCGCTTCAGGTCTTCATAATCGCGCTTTTTAACCAGCTCGATTTCATGCTTCATGACCGCGATGAGGTTGTCCATCGTATCGATGAAGTCGTTAACTTGCGTGTGTGCTGTGCTCATCTTTGGCCACCTCTTGTTGTTTAATCATCTCACGATAGAGTGAATCAGCAATACCAATGCCGCCCTTGCGGGAGACGGTATTGCCAATTTCATCCATCAGCATTTCGCGGTAAATTTTTTCGGCATGGCCGCCGCCAACGACCCCGTCGGTTGCCATTCCGCTGGTCATATGGCGCAGCATTTGAGCCAAAAATACGGATTCAAATTCTTCGGCTTTCTGGCGGATTTCCTTGTTTTCCGCGTTGCCGATATTTGCCACCTTGGCGGTCAGCTTCGGATCAATGCTGGTTGTCAAAAAGGGTGACAGTGATGTGCTCATGGGTGTCATCCTGGCGCTCCTTTACAGAACTTCGATTTCAGCTTGCATCGCGCCGGCCGCTTTAATGGCTTGCAAGATGGCAATCATATCCCGGGGACCCACACCAAGGGCGTTCAGGCCATCCACAAGCTCCTGCAAGGTGACACTTTTTGCCAAAATGGTGAGCTTATTGTCCTTGTCTTCGTCAATATCAATTTGCGTCCGCGGCACGGTCACTGTTTCGCCCTGCTCGGCAAACGGCTGTGGCTGCGATACTTGCGGAGTTTCGGTAATGCGGATGGTTAAATTACCTTGGGCGATGGCGACCGTGTTGATGCGCACATTCTCACCCATGACGATGACCCCGGTTTGCTCATCGATAACCACCTTGGCGGCCATATCGGGGGTGATGCGTAATTGCTCAATGTCCGTGATCAGGGCGACGGCGCGGCCGCGATAGCTTTCCGGCACAATCATCCGCACGGTGGCCGGATCAAGGACTTGCGAGGTGCCGCCGCCAATATAGGCATTAATTGCCTTGGTGATCCGCCGGGCCGTCGTGAAATCCGGGTTCCTGAGGGAAATATGGACGGCATCCATCTTGGCCATGGAAAAACCGATCTCGCGTTCAATGATCGCGCCGTTTGAAATGCGACCATTGGTCGGAACACCGCTGGTGATCGAGGCCGCATTTCCGGCGGCACTAAAACCGCCAACCGCAATACTTCCTTGGGCGACAGCATAAACCTCGGCATCGGCACCAACCAATGGGGTGACCAGCAGTTGGCCACCCAGCAAGCTTTTGGCATCACCAATTGCTGAAATCGCCACGTCAATGCGGGTGCCCTGACGCGAGAAGGGCGGCAAGGTCGCCGTGACCATCACGGCGGCGACGTTTTTGGTGCTCAGATTTTTATCCCGGGCATTAACGCCAAGGCGCTCAAGCATGCCGACCAAGCTTTCATAAGTGAAGATTGAAGATCCGAGACCGTCACCGGTGCCATTCAAGCCGACAACCAGGCCATAACCGATCAACATGTTCTCACGAACACCTTCGAAATCGACGATATCTTTGATCCGTGTCTGTGCCTGGGCAGTATTTGCCGAGACTGCGGCGAGGAAAATCACTGCTGCACCGACGATTTTGGCAAAGGCTCTGCTGTTACGCTTAATTTTCGTCATCATGTCAACCGATCTGGACGTCATTGTTGTCTGTTGCTGAAAGTTAAAGCGATTTTCATGCCAACTATTCGCAGCTTTCAAGGTGACCATGTGAAATACGTTAGGTGTTCGCGATAATAGTATGATTATGTTAATGTCTTAGTTTGCATCGGAGGGCTGTTTTCATGAAAATCAACACAACACGAGGTGCTGGTGCACCAGCAAGCCGGAAGGTTGGCGGTCCCAGCAAAAGCGGCGGCAGTGCCTTTTCAGACCTCATATCAGGGACCGATAAGGCGGCACCGACGGCGGCCGGATTGGGAGTCGCACCGGTGGATCCGTTGGCCGGTTTGACGCAGGTCGATCCTGATGCCGGCGGCGGTAAAAACGCCAAAAGCCGTGCTGATGAGATGCTTGATCGCCTTGAAGATATCCGTCACGGCTTGCTTTTGGGAACAATCCCCAAAGATCGGTTGGCCGCTTTGGCCAAAATGGCGCAGCAACGCGATGATAAATTCCTTGACCCTGCGTTACAGGAAATCCTGGTGGATATTGAACTGCGCGCGCGCGTAGAGCTGGCCAAGTTGAGCCGCGATTAAGGGCCGGCTTTGCGGCGGTTTTTTGAGGTAATCTCTGGCGCTTTTGACAGGCACAAACTCTTTGCTTGAAGACAGGTGCTTGTATTCATATAATCCCGCGAATTTTGCAGCCGGGCTGTCTCGGCTCACTTAATCGTGGAGTCCTAATCAATGCAGGGAGGATTGGTTATGGGGGTTACGCTCCCGCCGGGTTATAAGCCTGGCGACGATGAAGAATTTATGAATGAATGCCAAAAAGAATATTTTCGTTTCAAACTCTTACACTGGCGCGAACAGCTGCAGGCGGAAACCGATGGTACGTTGCTGCATTTGACCCAGGAAAATCTGCAACAGCCAGATTTGGCCGACCGGGCAGCGCTTGAAACCGACCATTCATTGGAGCTGCGGACCCGCGACCGGGAACGAAAACTGATCTCGAAGATTGACGCGGCGCTGACACGAATTGCCGACGGCAGTTACGGGTATTGTGAGGAAACTGATGAGCCGATTGGCCTTGGTCGCTTGGAAGCTCGCCCGATCGCAACGCTCAGCTTAGAAGCACAAGAGCGGCACGAACGTATGGAGCGAACCCATCGTGATGACTGATATGTTGCGCCCGTTCGCCAATTAGCGTTTTAAGCTTGAAATAGTATCTAGCATTTCATTGCTTGTGGTCATTACCTGGGTTGCCGTCTGAAATGTTTTCTGCGCCACTATCAGCGCTACAAACATATCCGGTAAATTTATGTTCGAGCCTTCAAGATGCTCTGGTGTAGCAATGTTTTTTGACTGAATGATATCGGTATTTCCGAAAACCCCAGATCTTAGCTTATAGGCATTTTGATTAGGCATATCATGAACTTGATGGCCCTGTAGTCGTACTATCGCTATGCGCGCTATCTCGACTTCCACAGCTGGATCAGTCGGAACCACGCCTGAATATTTTCCAATAAGTATGCCGTGTTCATCGAACCGCAAGTCTAGTAGGATTTGGTCACCATCATCCCCTTCAATCTTTAAAGGAATCTTAACGTCTATGCTGTTTTCAAGTGTTGGATTGTCAAGTGGCAGGGTATGGCCCTTTACACTCCGCCCAGAGGCATGATGAACCAAAGAAAATATATCTGGCTCGTCGGGATCAAATTTAGTTATGAAGCTGCCATCCCTTGTGAAATGTGAATTGACTTCTTCCTCGGCCGCAATTTGTCCGGCGCGCTGTCCAAGAGCCATCATTCCTGAAAAAGTCCGGATAGAAATATCTAGTCGATTTCCGGTGGGCCTTATCGGCCCCATTGTCAAGAGATCTGCATCGCCTTTTCCTTTTGAGCCAATACCTGCAGAGTCACTAAATACTGAATTATTAGCTTTAAATCCATCAGTAGAAGCGTTAGCGATATTGTCAGATAATTTGCCAAAAACAGTGCCAAGATTACTGATTGCATTGCTTGCATTACTGAGGGCGACTGTTGACATCGATAAATCCTTTACTCGGCATAGTCATAAATAAAACTTATTTGGAGATTGCAAAATTCATGCCATAAATGAGAGAAAAATTAGCTATCTAATGTACCAAATTCTGCAATTTGAGAGTTATCTGATTAGAAGGGCAGAATGATATCCAGCACCTGACTGCCATAGCGTGGTTGTTGCATATCCGTGAGCTGCCCGCGGCCGCCGTAGGAAATTCTTGCCTCGGCCATCTTGGCATAGCTGATGGTGTTGTTTGACAGCACGTCTTCGGGGCGAATGATGCCGCCGACGACAAGTTCACGAACTTCAAAATTGACCCGCGCGTCCTGGCGTCCGAAGACCACCAAATTGCCATTTGGCAAGCTTTGGGTAATGACCGCTGCAACTTGCAAATTCACCGTCTCGGCGCGATCGGTTTTGCCGGTGCCGACATTGCTTGTGCCGCTGGATAAATCGACCAAACTGCCTGCTGTCGCGGTGTTATCAAAAACCTGTCCAAGTAGGTTTTCGGCACCAAAAAAGCCATTTAAGCCGGCTTTTTCAGAATTTGCCCGGGTTCGGGTGGTGGTATTGTTAATCCCGGCACTGTCACTGATGGCCACCACAACGGTCAAAATATCGCCAACACGGCCGGCCCGCTGATCTTTAAAGAATGCCCGGGAACCTGCTTTCCACAGCGAATTACCATGCCGGCTATTGGGGGTAACGTCCGGCATCGGCATGCTGACCGGCTTATACTTGGCGCTGGCTTTTGGATTGTTGATGTCGGATAACGCTGGCGGTTTTCCGACATCGGCCAAGCGGTCGATGGTGCCGCAGGCGCCGAGGGAACCAAGTGCGGCCAGAACAGCGATTTTTGTCAGAAATATGCGCGGGCTGAAACGTGTCATTTTGGTATCCTTTTGGATCTTCATTTGGGTGCAACCGGAGACAAGCATTGGGTTATGAGCGTGCGGCCAGATGCAGTGGCTTGATTTCACCGCCGCCGGCGGTTGTGACGGTGACCTCGATCACTTTGCGACTGTTCAAGTTTCGCACCCGAATGGTCTCGCCCTTAGCGCCGCTCTCAAGAGCGATCGCACGGGTGCTTAACATCAGGGCGCCGGAAGATAATGAAATCAGGATTTGGTCGCCTTTTTGAACCAGCATTACCGGGATAATATCGGTCCGCCGAATAGGCTTGCCGGCGGCCAACATGCGCCGGGGCGACTGATCCAACAAATCTTTCAAATTGTCGATCAGCATATGGCTTTGCGCCGTCATGCGGGTCTGCTTCCAGATCACGTCGCGCTCGCTGATTATCTCAGAGCGGCGCAGATGGCGCGCCGGCACCGGCACCCGGACGGTGCCATGAACACGACCGGAAATGTCCACATAGCGGACCCCGCCTGTGACCGCAGGAACCGCCAGCCGCGCTGAAAAACGGCGCCGGTCGCTGCCAAGGTTGATGTCTTCTACGGCGATTTCCATCGGCATTGTCGGATCGATAAAGATCTCTGGCGCGCCGCCCAGATAGTCAATTTCAACGCCGTCACCACCGATTTGAGGGGTGAGTTCGGCCGCCAAATGAGTGTCGATCAGCTTGCGCGGGATGCGCTGACCAGGACGTTCAATGACAACCTGTTGGCGGCCATTGCGGGGACGCCATTCAAGGCCGTGGGTGCGGGCGATATCGGCCAAGCGATTGGCTGAGATAATCATCGATTGACCCGGAGCCGGGGCCGTTTCGACCCAGGCATCGCCAGCAGTCTCAAGATTCTGGAACAGGTCACTTAAGAACACCCCGCGGGCATCAACGTTGCCGCGCGAATGGATCCCAACTTCACTGCTGGCAGCGCTTCCTAAAGGTGCCGCAAGGCTCAAAATCAGGGCTGCTGCGCAGGTTTGACGAAGGCGTTGGAATAACATTTGGCTATCTCCTTGGGTCAGCATTGTCACCGGCTTTAGCGAACGTTATTGGAGGTTTGCATCATTTGATCAGATGTCTCGATAACCTTGGAGTTTAGCTCGTATGCACGCTGCGCTGTGATCATGTTGGTGATCTCTTTAACCGGGTCAACATTTGAATCTTCGACAAACCCCTGTAATAACGTGCCGTAACCAGCACTGTCGGGAGTACCAAGTGTGGGCGCACCGGATGCATCTGTTTCCTGAAGCAGGTTATTACCAACATTTGCTAGTCCAGCATTGTTTTGGAATGTGGCTAATTGAATTTGGCCAAGGTTCGTATCTGTTACTTGCCCATCAATTTTAGCAAATACTTGGCCCTGTTCGTTAACGGTAACGCTTAACGCATCAGCAGGAATAGCGACACCAGGCTGCACTGTGTAACCGTCTTGGTTGACAATGTTGCCGGTCGGTCCAATCTGGAAAGCACCGGCACGGGTATAAGCAAGCCCGCCGTCGGGCATTTCAATTTGAAAGTACCCTTCGCCGCGAATCGCTAAATCAAGCTGGTTGTCGGTTTTGGTCACGGCGCCCTGTGTTGAGATCGCATAGGTTGCAACAGCTTTTACACCAATACCTAGTTGAATACCGGTTGGCACAATTGTTCCGGCAGCCGATGAGGTGCTGCCGACGCGGCGTTGATCTTGATACAGCAAGTCTTGAAATTCCGCGCGCTGGCGCTTGTAGCCTGTTGTGTTCATGTTGGCGATGTTGTTGGAAATAACCTCAACGTTTAACTGTTGAGCCAACATTCCGGTGGCGGCGATGCTTAAAGATTGCATTGTATTTATCCTTTATTCCAAAAATCAAAACCGTGTCGGTGTGCGGACCGCTTAACCTTGCGGTGGTCGGCCGATGCGGCGAATGAGGTCACGTTGGCGTTCATCTTCATTTTTGATGAAGTTGGCCATGCGTTCGTAAGAACGATGAATTTCGATCAGCTTTGTCATTTCCATCATGGACTGGACATTTGAGCCTTCCAGCGCGCCTTGGGTAATTCGCGCAGCCTCTGCTAGCTGCGGTTCTTGATCGGTTTTCAGCAAACCGTCACCAATGCTTTTCATCAGCATTTCACTGTCGAAAGAGACAATTTGGAGTTTACCGAGAATCTCACCATCGGACGCGATGGTCCCATCCTCGGCGATCTGCAGGCTGTTTGATCCGGGCGGCACCAAAATCGGATTGTTACCGTCATCTAACACCGTGTCGCCGTTTTTGGTCGACAGCTTGCCGTCCTTATCAACCATGAATGCGCCGTTAC
>QCEM01000054.1 GCA_003280605.1 SAR116 cluster bacterium AG-355-O21
CTTACTAAAAGCCTGCTAACCCAAAAATAAGACTTTACGGAGCGTGGTTTTTCAATAAGATAGCATCGATGCTTCCTAATCTACCCTCTAAGTGTGGGGACTATTGTATGGCTAAGCGTTCCAAGCAGGTGTTGAAGGTTCACGACGGCGGTAAAGGTGAAGCTGCTGCTCGTTGGATTACAGAAGAACACAAGTTGCCGTTCTCTCAAGGGGCGCCTAAAATCTTCCGAACAAGGAACTCAGGAGAAAACTGGTCGTTTTCGATGTGGGTTAAAGAAGAAAAAAAATATCTGACCCAGGCGCTTCATACTCGAATCAAGAGCGAAGCACTTGAGAAAGCAGAAGACCTCTACATCGAGACTCGGGCGAATATAAAAGAAGGCAGGAAAGCGACAAAGATTTCCTTGGCTAAACTGGTTGACCGATACCTGGTTTATGTCGAAAACCGAGTTACTAAATCACTTATAACTAAAGGTCGTTACGACACCATCAAAAGTCGAATGAAGGCAGTTCAAAACTATCTTCCCAAAAACAAATCGCTTTCCAGCCTGTCTCAAGACGACTTCCTTGGTTACACAGGCTTTCGGCAGCAAAGTGGGGTCACTTTGTATGTGATCACCCAAGAGCGGAGTGAGATAAAATCTCTCTTTCGGTGGGCTGTTCAGAATGGATATATAAATCCATATCAAATCCCAATATTTGAAGAGCTGAGACGTGGTATCAGGTCCCCCCGGCGTGACTACTTCCTGCCAGAGGAATATCAAAAATGCTTCGTCGCTCTGCGACGCTTAGTGAGAAACACCCAAGATCCCTATGACAAAATGGTCTGGAGTATTTTCCGTGATTTGTTCTTGATTGGTGCCAACAGTGGCATTCGTTTAGGAGAAATGAAGCGCCTGCGGTGGCGTGATATCCGCAGAATGTATCGGATTGAAGGTGAAGATCAGCACCCTGATGGAGTTGTTGAACTATTTTTGCCTGCTGACATTACCAAAACCAGAGTGGAGCGCACCGTAGTTGCTACTGCTGTGCCGTACTTCAAGCGGTTACGAAAGCTGTATGATAATCCGCCGCCCGATCAACTCATATTTGCTGAACCAAAAGATCTTAGCCGAACAATCGCAAAAACTAATCTCTACAGGCTTTGGGAGGTGATGCTCAAGGAGGCAGGTCTTGGTGATCGTCAGCCACGGTTAACATTTTATAGTCTCAGGCACTTTTATGCGACGCTTCGTATTTTGAAGGGCGTCCCGATCTACGATCTCTCGTTGACTATGGGCTGTTCGGTAAACCACATCGAAACCCATTACAGCCATATCAAAACCTCCCAGGTTGCTGCTCGTATCACTCGATTTCGAAGTGATGATCTCGAAGTGCGAACCTCTATTCCTGATTTTGGCTGACTTTCGCCCGGCGAAAGTGAGAAGCGAAAATCCTGCTAGGGCAATGGTAGAATTTTTAGAAAATTACATACAGGTCTTAGATTTTTTTTTTCAGACCGCCGATATAACCTATCTGCATTTAATAAGCATAAAGGCGCCGTTTAAATGTACAGCAAAGTTTTTCTAACCGACAACGCAGACAGTTATACGCAGACTGACGGCGTCCTTCAGGAAATTTGGGGGTTTGCTGGAGCCGATACCATATTTGGCGGTAATATGGGATTGGTCTCTGATGGTATGGATATCATTTATGGTAACTGGGGCAATGACCTGATTTATTCAGATGAGTCAGCTATCATATACGGTGGTCAGAATGGTGGTTTGATACAAACCCATAATGATTTGGGTACAGGTCGGCTGGCGTATAGAGAGGGTGTTGAAACATTATATGGCGGCACCTACTCAGATGTTATCTATGGTAATATGGGCGACGACTTGATGTACGGGAATGGCAACCCAGACACACTCTATGGCGGGCAAGATGATGATACGCTGTATGGGGGGAGCAATATTGATCGCTTGCACGGGAATCAAGGCAACGATCTCCTCTGGGGTGGATATGAGGGTAGTGACGGACGTTTTGAGGGAAGTGAAGCTAGTAACTTTGTGAATTATTACGATGGCGGACCGGGCGATGATACAATTGTAGGCTCGTTTGCTTATGATAGCTGGACAAAATACCCGACGAAGAACTATCAGACTACTGGGGAGACCCACGCTACCATAATGCAAGATGTACCCGACATCGCTCTTCTTGGCTGGGGCAATGATACACTTGAGAAGTTTTTGCCTGCTGGTATGACCGTTACGTTTACTACTAACAACTATAAAGCATCAGGGTCAGGCTGGATTAACAATCAAGCTGGCGTCACGTCTTTTGAGGGAAAAGATTCATTCCAAATTCCGTCAGGACTCACGTACACGATGGAACAAACGAGCACCGATCTGACCATTAATTTGTCTAATGGCTCGTCAGCAACAATAGATTTTACCAAATTGGCACCTAATATTTTTGACTGGTCTTTCCATAGTATGTCTGGAACACCAGATGTTACTGCCTTTGATTACATATGATTTTTTTCTGAGCAGTAGGAATTTTACAAGATATAATTTTAATTGTGCCCCGTCATCTTCCCTAATAATCATTAGACGCACAAACTTTTGACAGTGTCCGAAGTGATGATCTCGAAGTGCGAACCTCTATTCCTGATTTTAGCTGACTTTCGCCGGGCGAAAGCGCTTAAAAAAAAGACAGATTTTTGAAAAAAAAATCTGGTTTTACGGCGTTTTGAGCGTGCAACTTTTATAAATAAACTTGGTTAAGCCCGGTAAATCCGCCGCCTTTGGTCGGCGGCTTTCTGGAAATGCTTATAAAAACCGTTTTTGTTTATGCTTTTTGCCAGTGATGCGCTGTACGAAGCTGGCTTATGGGGTCCTGCCCCGACCACTCAGAAAAGAGTTATCAGCAGGGAAATGGTGCCTCTTAAGGACGGTGCCCGCTTTCAGTTGTGATTTTGAAAATGGAGGGCGCTGTCGAGCACTGACAACCCTCAGGGTCGTATCAACGTCGGTGTGTTGGCAGATACGACTTGCCGCCTTGGTCTATTGACCGAAAGCAGGGGTAAAGGTGACCGGAAGACCTACCGTTCCTCATATGAGGTTCCCTAACACACGGCGACAGCGATATCGGTAAACTGATAGCTGCTGGGAGCACTCCGCCTTCTCAGGTGGAAAAGTGCGCCCGCTCTTCGGTTCCTGATAAGGTTTAGTTACTCGCTAAGTTTGCTTCGCAAATGGGCTGACGCCCATAACTCCAAAGTTAAAATCAGCAAGGTCACGACGAGGAACGAGGAGTTTGCCGAGGTACGAGGCAAGGGTAAATCACCAGAAATATAAATAAGTAAAACCAGCAACGATAAGAATAAGAGGTTTTACAATGAAAACGGTTCGTTCTTTGGGTGGTCTTCGCCCAAACAAATATCATAAGTCAAATCCACAGGCGCCGGAACTTATGGGGCGTTTGTTAATCACCAGAGATACTCTGAATAAGATATCTGCTGACAGTCGAACCAATCCTAACGACCTAATCGAAGTTGGTTTGGCTGGGTGGAACAATCAGAAGAAATATCCCAATGGTAAAACGGATAAATATCTGACTGTGGAAGTTCGCCCAGTAAGTGAGAAGCAGCGTTGGTATCAGAGCGCTGCCGAAGAGAACCCCATTCACAATCTTGATAAGTTTTTTCAATAAGGAGTTTATTTTATGTCCACCATTACGAATGTAGTTATCGCCAGCAAAGTTCCTTCACCCTTCCGCCAGCGTTTGTTTGAGTTCTGCGCCGCAAACGATTTCACCCTTTCTCAAATCATCAGAAAGAGCGTTCTGCGTTTTATTGAGGACTACGAGGAGGAGCACGGGATTGCTAAGCCAAAAATCTCTGATGTCGCCAAGACCCAGACCCGACATTGGTTATCTGCCTCCTAAAAGGAAGCGCCAGCAGACTGTGGGTGGGTTCGCCATCAGCCTACCCACAGTCGTCAATCAGGAGGCAGTTATGGCAGACACTCAAACGCACCAATCTCTCTCTGAAGCAGTTAGAAGCGTAGTTAGCAGTTCTCCTGTATCAGAGGCTCCCACAGTTATCTCTTCCGTGCCAGACGATGAGAGAGCACAGCAGCTTCTAACACCGGCACAGCAGCTTGCTATGCGTGATGAGGTCAAGAAGTGTAAATCAGTCAACTCGGCAGTTGAGGTTATTCATCGATATATCTGGAAGGTGCCAGACGGCGAGGCAAATGAGATTGATACTGATCCAGAGTTGTCAGATCGCCCACTCACCGAGACTCAGCTTCTTGAGATTATCAAACCCAACACTGCCAGGGTCTTCACGGTAGGTATCTTGGCTAAAATGAACGGTCTCAGGAATAAGGTAAGAAACGCTGAAACCACTGAGGCGAAGTTGGACCACTTAGCAGATTTGACGGTTCAAACTGGGTATCTGAGTTTGATCGCTGTAGCCGTTGATACCGAAGACGAAAAGTTATTGAGGCTATCAAGAGGCAGAAAGCGGTAACTGACTTTCGTCGGACGAAAACCACTGACGCACTCCGTTTAAGGTCTAAATCTCTCTATGCGATAAAAATGCTTAGTTAAGATCGATTTGATGCTCTTTGAGATTTTCCAGAGTGACGAACTCAAGGGTTTTGATGTTTGTGGAGGTGAGTTTGACCTTAGGGGCGCAACCGGCTTGGCGTGCCTCTTCCCAACGCATAGCGCATAAACACCAACGGTCACCGTTCTTTAAACCTTTGAACCGATACTCGGGGCGGGGAGTTATAAGGTCATTCCCCTGATTTCTGGAGAACTCTAGAAACCTATCGTCGACAATCGCACATACCGTATGAGTGCCTACGTCCCCAGCGCCAGTGTTACAACAACCGTCTCTATAAAATCCTGTTACTGGGTCTGTTCCACAGACTTCAAGCTCCAGCCCCAGCACGTTTTTCTGAATATCAGACATAAGTATGCGCTTTCTCAATTACTGATGAACCTACTCTATAAAGTAGAGGGTGCTTTCTAGAAATCGACCTTCGCTCAGTTTATCAAGAGGCAGGAAGCGGTAACTGACTTTCGTTCGACGAAAGTGAATGAACAACTCTTGTCTTGATTTTCTTGGGTCGGACGGTACATGGCCTGGTATGGAGAAACATCAAATCATTGAGCAAATCGAGAATCTAAAGGGTCGTCGTTCTTACGAAGAGAAACGGGCGGCAAAACTTGGATTTGCGTCGCTTTACGCTTACTTCGAGCATAAACATCAAAAATTGGCTTTAACGGCAGAAGCAAGCACGGCGCAGTTAGAGCGGATTAAGATTGAAAAAGAGCTAGCGCTGAAGGCGAAAGCTGAAAAGAAAAAAGGCTGCGGCTGTTGCTAAACTGTGGCTCTGCCGAAATCAGGTCTTCTTAACTTTCCAGGTTCCACCATACTGATAGGTGGTCTGGTGCTCTCGCTTCACGACCGTCAAATACGCCTCGCATGAGAATGACCAAACTGTTATATTTTCCGAGCAAATACACCTAACGGGGGCGCAGTTATGTCAGACCAAAATCATCAACAAATAAGCTCACTTCTCGCCGAATACGCTGAAAAGGGCCACACCGGCTCGTTTTTCATGGAGAAGGCAACAGAGGATTTTCAATTCATTAGGCCCAGTGGCAATCCTATTGATGCCGCTGGCTTCACTGCCATGTTCAGTGGCGGTGATATCAACGTGAGTAAGTCAGCTGTTGCTAAGATACACAAACTGGATGTGTACGGAGATATCGCTTTAGTCGCTTTCACGCAAACCGTCGAGTTCACGTACAAAGGCACACCCAACGATGATGTTTGCACTGTCTCAGCTGTGCTGAAGAAAGTTTCGGGCGACTGGAAAATTGCATGGATGCAACGTTCGGGCGGAGACGCTGATCTTGAAAGCTGGAGTTAGCTTTGCAGCTGACCATAGACCTCGTTAACCCTAAACATCGAAACCCCAAATTTGCCAAGCGTCTTGCTCGCAACTAAGGGCGCCAGGCGGCGGCTGCACAAGTCAGAGGAAGCGCTAACTCACTGATCCACGGAGACATTGGATCTCGCCAGGCGGAGTTTCATCAAACGGCAATGCCAAAAAACTTTAATTAGCCTGCGTAATGATCTTCAATTAAGTTTTGCGTGAGTATCAAATATTCAAATGAATGGAGAGCTTAATGATTTTTATGCTGCAGTATCAAGTCGACCGAGATAAACAAGCCGATACCCAAGCATTCTTCGCCAATATGTCTGATGACATGATCGAGGGCGAGTTTCCGTCTGGCGTCACCAAGTTGGGACGCTGGCACGATGTTCCGAATGGAACCGGATGGATTGTTGTCGAAGCTTCGGATCAAGAAGCATTAACCAATTACATCATGCAATGGTCTGGACAATGCACCTTCCCCGTCGTCACCCCGGTCGTGGAGGATGATATGGGACGTAAAGTGGTCAAAACCTTAATTGCGTCACAAACTTAAAAAATTCGCACCCTGTCGACCAAAAGCAGTTAAAGAGCCCCCCGGTCTCGGCTGACCGAGAAAAGTGCTTGGTCCTCACTTGCACTTAAAAAGACCCAGCTCACTTTCGTCAGACGAAAGTGGATTATGTTCAGGGTAAGAGATCTTTTGGCTCTCCCTAACAACGATCTGCCCACTCTCTGGGTCTGTTACGCCGTTATCGACCGTGATATTTTCGAGCATATGTCTCCAAGTGTCTAAATGGGCGACGAAGGTATCTTGGGCGTCAACGAGCTTGGACATGTCGTCAAATTCGGTAATCCAGGTGAATTTATTCTCATCGGTCTGAATCAGCGTAGATTCAATAAGCCCGTTAATTTTTCGGAATTCATTCTGCTTACATATCTCAACAAATTCCTCCGAATGACCCGGTTTGGTCTCAAACTTCACGACGCTGATATAGCCCAGCATTCAATCTATTCCTTTTGGATTTAGAATTTGTTCACCGCTTCTTCGCTTTCCAGGTCCCACCATACTGATAAGTGGTCTTGTGCTCACGCTTCACGATCATCAGGCACGACTCGCATAAAAAAAACCAATCCTTCTGCTCGTTGTACCGGCACCGATAGAGAACCTCTTTGGCTTCGGCGCACCGAGAACAGTCTTTGGTCCTCACTCGCATTCAAATCTCTCGTTTCTTTTGACTACACCGTAAAGATACCATTCCGAACCGTGAAAAAAGCGTTTCTTTTGGGTTGACACTTTACTTATGGAACAAAATATCATAAGGTCTATATCCATAAGAAACAAAATGTTACGGAGTGAACGAATGACCACTTACGGATATGCCAGAGTTTCAACCAGCGACCAAGACCTCACCATTCAGCAAGAGGCTCTTACTGCTGCTGGCTGTGAGATCGTTCGCAGTGAGAAGGTCAGTGGTACAAGCGTCCAAGGTCGGGACGAACTTCAAACCCTTCTTGAGTTCGTGCGTGAGGGTGATGAGTTGGTTGTCACTCGTGTTGATCGGTTGGCTCGTTCAGTGCTGGACCTTCAAACGATCGTTCAAGACCTCAAAATCAAAAAGGTCAATCTCCGAGCCACCGAACAACCCATCGATACCTCTACTCCAGCCGGTAAGTGCTTTTTGGATATGCTTGGCGTGTTTGCCGAGTTCGAGACGAACCTTCGCCGTGAAAGGCAGTTAGAGGGTATCGCTAAGGCGAAGGAGAAAGGCGTCTACAAAGGACGCCCCAAGAAGATTGACGACACCAAGATCAAAGCTCTCAAGAGTGAAGGCAAATCAGTTGCGGAGATTTGTCGAGAGTTGGATATATCAAGGGTTTCGGTCTATCGTGCTTTCAAGAACTAACTTATATGGCAGTTTGATGAAGACGCTTCTTTCGGCATTTGTGGTTTTGGCAAGTTTATTGAATTTGGTGGGGTGCGTATCTACCGGCTCCTTTTACTATTCTAAAGGTTATGACGCTCACAAAGCCGGTAATCATAGTGATGCGGTTGCCTTTTGGCGAAAGGCTGCGGAAGGAGGTTCAGTTTCGGCGCAGTTCGCTCTTGGGGTAGTGTACCATAAAGGCGAGGGTGTCACTCGAAACATCAAGGAAGCTATGAGTTGGTTTCGCAAAGCCGCCAATAATGGTGACTCGCAAGCTCAGTATAATCTCGGACTAGCCTTTGGCTTGGGCGAGGGTGTCCCTCGAGATTACGAAGAGGCAGTTAAGTGGTATCGCAAAGCTGCCGAGGGAGGGCTTGCTCAAGCTCAATCAAACCTTGGGGCGGCTTACCAAGCAGGCGACGGCGTTATAAAGGACGATAAAAAGGCGATTTATTGGATCCGCAAAGCTGCTGATCAAGGGTTAGCAATAGCGCAATCAAACTTGGGTAGAGCCTATGAAATGGGCGTAGGCGTAGAAGTCGATTACGGAGAGGCGGAGAAGTGGTTGCGGCTCGCCGCTGCTCAAGGACATAAGAAAGCTATAAGTTCTCTAAAGGAACTCAAAGAAAAAAGTCAGGCGGCAGAAGCCCAGCGTAAAGAACGAGAACGGCAGGCAGCGAAGGCTCGTCGTAAAGAGCAGGAACGGCAGGCAGCAAAGGCTCGTCGTAAAGAGCAGGAACGGCAGGCTGCAGAGGCTCGCCGGAAAGAAAAAGAGCGTGAAGCTGCAGAACTTCGTCGCAAGGAAGAGCAGCGAATTGCAGAGGCGAAACAGAATCGCCTAATGCCGGCTTCCTCAGGGAGCGGGTTTGCTGTTTCGGCTATCGGTCACGTGGTTACGAACAACCACGTGATTTCGGGTTGCCAGAAAGTCGTCATTCACCACAAGGGTCAGTCCGTTTTAGCTAGGACCCTCGCTTTTGATCCTCAAAATGATCTTGCTGTTCTGAAGGGCAATTTCCAACCCTCCACCGTTCTCAAATTCAGCGAAAGCAGCCCCGAGCTTCTTCAGGATATCTATGTTGCTGGTTACCCGTTTGGGCAACGGATAAGCCGAGGGGTCAAAGTTACAAAGGGGATCATTAGTTCCCTAACCGGTGCCGGTAACAACTTTTCAAATATCCAGATTGATGCTGCGCTTCAGCCAGGTAACAGTGGAGGTCCAATCGTCGATGAAAAAGGCAATGTAGTCGGCGTTGCGGTAGCCAAATTGGATATCAAAAAGATCCTGAAAGATTATGGAACCCTGCCTGAGAATACGAATTTTGGCGTTAAAACCAGCGTGGTGAAATCAATGCTGGACAGCAATAACATCAAGCTGCCTCAGCCAAGCTCTAAGCCGATATCAAAGACTGATTTAGGTAGGCTCATTGACGACGGAACCTTTTATCTGTCCTGCTTAATGACCCAAGCTCAAATTCAAAAATTAAAGTCAAAAAAAGTACTCTTCCGAAACCTGGACTAAGTTAGCACAGCCCAATATCGTAACTCTGCGGGTTTGCTGTAACTTCGATATCCCAGAGGTTTCGGTCTATCGTGCTTTCAAGAACTAAAGGAGGAAGTAAGAGTGTCGCAGTTCTATTCGCCTAACTTTGATAGCAACCCTGACAGCCCGTTCGCTCGTGACGCTGACAATAAACTGGTTCGACGGTCATTCTGGTTGGATATGGGGGATCGTTCTATCGTCATGGCTTTAACCCAGGGTATTGGCGCTCACCTGAGCAATGATCAGAAGCGAGCCCACCTGGCTGACATTCGCCGGGAACACCTTATCGACGACATATGCGTCCAAGAGATTTTGCCGCCTGAGAATTGAGCATTTTTGGGGTTGTAAAATAAGTTCACCACCAACTTCTGTGTCCAGCGACACAAAAGTCAGTTGTTCAGAGAGCGTCGAAATAACACCCTTTGATCAACGCAAAAAATATGATTACCCGATGAGGTATGGAATGGAATGGGACTTTCAATACGTTGGTCCAGTGGTGGAGTGGGACTTTCAATACATTGTTGCGGTGATTGCTGTTGCAGTAATCCTGTACTTCATCGGTGGTAAGCTACTAAAAATCCTTGGTGTCCTAATCGCTGCTGCAATCATAGCTGCCTTCTTGGTTGGTTAGGTGTTCCCACCGTAATGATGAGCCAATAACCTTTGTTCAATCTGCACAAAGGTTGAGTTTGTGAAAGGTGACTTCTTACACATTCACTACCTTACACATTGATAAAAAACAAAAATGCTTAGGGCGGCGTTTGAGGAGCGGCTGAGGTGTCACACACTGAAAACATGCAAAAGTAACGATAACGTTACATTTAGGTAAATTCATCGCAATAGATTGGTCGTTCCCTTCGCTCACAAAACAACTACTAGAGGGAACTACAAACATGAATTACCTCACACTCACTGCGCTTTTGAGCACAACTCTTTTATCAACTGCACTCACGTTTCCAGTAATGGCTGACGGCCATGGCGCACATAAATCAATAGGCGAGACGGTTGCACTTATTCCAGAAGCTGGTCTTGCAACACAGCCGCTAAAAGATGGCGAGAGTGGAAACACTAATTTCCCATTCGCAAAATTCAAAGCTATTGCCACCGTTGGTGAAATTGATGCCGAATCAGGCTTGGCGTTAACGGGCTACCCAGATGGACAAGCAGCGATGCTTGCAGATGAAGACACAATCCGTGTTATTTATCAAAGCGAGTCATATGCTACTATGGGGCGTGCTCCTAAGCCTGAAACATATCCTTGGGCCATGAAAAACGGTGTTACTTTCACAGGCTCACACATCCATACAATTGATTATGATAGGGCAAAATTTGCGGACTTCATGAATAATGGAAAGTCCGCTAAAGGCATGGTCAAAGGTTCAGGCAAGCTTTTTGATACTGTATATAATGGTTTTGGTGAAATTGTTTCAGCGCCATCACATGACCCAGCCTATCTATCAGGCAAATGGGGAAATCAAACACGTCCTGATGGTACATTGGTTCAATTCAAGCCTGATTTCCGTTTGAGTGAAGCAGACTTTTTCTTCCAAAGCTTCTGTGGCGCTTGGTATGAGCAAGCTAATAAATATGGTGACGGCATCGGTTTTGCGGATGATGTATGGCTGGCAGCTGAAGAATGGCAAATCGGTAAAATGTTCCCAGCTGGCAAGGCTGATTCGTCAGCCACTCTTGGTTTAGCGAGTGTTGTTGTTGATATCGCCAACCGGACCGCCTACACAGCTCCTGCTCTTGGTCAAACTGGTTACGAAAAGCTTATGCCAATCAATTCTGGCCATAAAGACTACGTAGTTATCGTAGCTGCCGGCTATAACCATGGACAAGAGCCTGCCCCGAACCGTATCTATGTTGGCATGAAAGACCGCCTCGCAGATGGTAGTGAAATCAACTACGCAAGGGCCAATGACCGTGACGCTTTTCTTGCACGTAACGGGCTGTTATATGGCAAAATTTATGGGCTTTCACTTACGCCTAAAGTATTTGCTGACCTCGGTATTGAAATAAAGCTTGATGCGAAAATGGTCGACGACTACATGAAGGATGCGGCTGCACCAAACGAATTTGACGGTCGTTTCTACCCTACATCCTATCAGTGGTCAGGCTTTGACAAGCCATTAGCTGTTCAAGATACCGAGATGATGTTGTGGGAAAAGGAAGACGAGCAGCCAAATGGCTACGCCTTTTTCAACGGCGATACCAAAACAGAACATCCAGCTGCTGACCCATCAGGGTCTGCACGTTATTTCCAGAACATGACTGATGAAGGTGGATTACTTGCTTTTGACCTTGGTAATCTTGCTGGTGCTTTGAGAGAAGCAAATGGTGAGCTTCCTGCTTTCCTTGATGTGTCTGTGAAACGTTCCGTTGCTGCAGTAGATGGTGCACTAACACTAAAGCTTGGCGGCGAAGGCAAAACTAAAGATGGCGATGCTTCTATCCATATGGAAAAAGGTGTTGCTAAGATGGTTTCACCTGATGGGCTTTATTGGGCAAAAACGGCAGATGGTGACTACCTGATCGTAGACGAAGATTCAGGAAATGATTTTGGTGAACGCAAATATGTCCTAACGATTGACAATGACATGAATGTCACTAATGCACATCTTCTTGCGATATCTGGAGGTAAGCATAGCTCACGTTATGAAGCAGGTGTATCTGCTCTAGGCGGTGCTTTTACAAAGCCAGGCACAACTGAATTTTCAGGTTCATGGCCCGTAACTGCCCTGATTGAAAAGAAGTCAGACGGTTCCTTCTATTCTATGGAAGAATTAAAAGGAACAGCCCGTCAGGACATTCGCAGCAAAATCAAAACTGCTGAACAAACCTATATTGGTGTGGTTCAGGCTCGGCCTGAATCAAGTGGGTCTGTTGAAACGCATGGTGGTGATGCGGGCGGACAGATTTTCATGTTTACCATGAATCCGAACAACTAAAGACCGCAAACTTAGGAGAGAGGCGCAGCGATGCGCCTCTTTTTCGTCCATAACTCTACTGTATTTGAGTACAAAATCTTAAAAACAACCCACAACAAACCTTTTAACGGACTTGTTGGAATACTGTTCTTCTCAAACCACCGTAGGTCACTCAAGCCCCTCAGGGGTCGCAAGTCCCCACCGTTGTGTTGACCCAATAACCTTTGTTCAATCTGCACAAAGGTTGAA
>QCEM01000055.1 GCA_003280605.1 SAR116 cluster bacterium AG-355-O21
CTTCATGGTAAAGCCGGCCGGCAACGGCCTCGGCACCAAGACCATAACCGTCTGCTTTGACCACACCGGCTGTTTCAGCGGTCGGCGCATAGGCATTCGGCGGCGATAGTTTTCTGCAATCGCGTCAAGATTGACTTCGAGTATCGATGTAAATTGCGTGTCTTGGGTCAATGGACTTCCGGGAGATGATCGTCATCGACATGGTTCGAGAAGCGGGTTGTCGCACCTTCAAAGTGCAAGACGGCGGTGCCGGTCGGGCCGTGGCGTTGCTTGCCGATGATCACTTCCGCCTTGCCATAAGCAGCCTCGCACATCTGCACCCATTTTTCATGTCGATCGAGAAATTTTTCGCTGCCTTCGTCGACTCGTTGCACAGGTTCCGATTTTTCCAAATAATACTGCTCGCGGAAGACGAACATGACGACATCGGAATCCTGCTCAATTGACCCTGATTCGCGCAAATCAGCAAGCACAGGGCGCTTATCTTCGCGTTGCTCGACCGCCCGGCTGAGCTGTGAGAGCGCCAAGACCGGCACGTCCAATTCCTTCGCCACGGCTTTTAAACCCTGGGTGATCTGCGATACTTCCTGGACCCTGTTATCGGCCCGATTGCCGGCGCTTGGCCGCATCAATTGTAGATAATCGACAACAATCAATGACAAGCCTTGCTGGCGCATCAATCGGCGTGCCCTGGTGCGCAGTTGGGCAATGGTGATTGCCGGCGTATCGTCAATGAAAAGCGGGGCGCGTTCCAGGCGCTGGCTGGCATGGACCAATTTATGAAAATCATCGTTCTGCAGCTCGCCGCGGCGAATTTTTTCGGATGATATTTCGGTCTGCTCAGCCAAAATACGGGTGGCCAATTGTTCGGCCGACATTTCCAAAGAGAAGAAGGCGACAACTTGCTTTTCCAAGCTTGGATCATCAAGCGCCGAGGTTGCCACATGGAAAGCGATATTTGTTGCCAGGGCGGTTTTGCCCATCGCCGGCCGACCTGCCAAAACCAGTAAATCTGAGGGATGCAAACCACCAAGCTTGCGATCAAGATCCGTTAGGCCGGAGGAAACACCAGCCAAGCCACCATCGCGCTTAAAAGCTGCTTCGGCCATCTCGATCGAGGCTGCCAGCGCGGTTGAAAATTCTTGAAAGCCACCCTCGCTGATGCCGCTTTCGGCAAGGTTAAACAGCATGCTTTCAGCAATTTCAATCTGCACCGCGGCATCGCTCTCGGTTTCATGGGCATAGGCGTCGATGACCACTGTCTCGCCGATAGAGATAAGCTCGCGGCGCAAATAGCAATCACGAATCAACTGCCCGTAATCCTCTGCATTCATCACCGTAACAACGGATCGCGCTAAGCCAATCAGGTATTGTGCACCGTCAAGCTGCTTCAAGCCTTCGTCTTGATCGAAGATATTTTTCAAGGTCACGGGATTGGCCATTTGACCACGTTCAATCAGCCGGGCGCAGGCTTCATAAATACGGGCATGTACAGGATCGAAAAAATGCCCATGCTCGAGGAAATCAGAGACTTTTTCAAAGGCCCGATTATTCACCAGAATGGCACCCAATAGGGCCTGCTCCGCTTCAATATTATGCGGCTGTTGGCGGTAGTCATCACTGTTTGCTGTATCGGCAAAAGGCATGACGTTTTGAGCGCTGTCATCAGTAACCATGGCAGCAATATACCAGAGTATTGCAAAGCCTGCGCGGCAATAGAATTCACAGCTTAAAAATATTACTATCTAAAACAACGCGCTAGTTTTCCCCAGGCCTGTGAATAATGGGGATTACTGGCGACCACCGAATCGGTCGGCAAAAACACAAAAAAAAGGGCCGCCGAACGGCAGCCCTTTTACATTCGCGTTATCGACAGGTTAGCTGGCGGTCGGATCAGCGTCTTCGGCAGCTTCTTCAGCGTCGCCCGCAGCTGCTTCAGGTGCGTCTTCAGCGCTTTCGGCGCCCGCCTCAGCTTCCGGCGCAACCTCGGCCATCAAGCTGTCCAATTCATCCTCATCCTGCTCATCAAGGTCAGATTCATCGACGCCAACGGCGCGCCCCAGACTGGCCTGCTGTTCGGCTTCATCGCTGCTGCGGGCGATGTTGACGATCACCGTGGCATCGACCTCAGCATGCAGGAAAATACGAACTTTCTCCAAGCCAAGGGTTTTCAAGGCACGGTCAAGAACCACCTGCTGACGGCTGATGGAGACCCCGGCCTCGATAACAGCTTCGGCGATATCGCGGGCGGTCACGGAACCGTATAGCTGCCCTGATTCACCGGCAGCACGGATCACCGGCACAGTCAGGCCGTCAACTTTCACAGCGACTTTTTCGGCCTCTGTCTTACGGTCAAGGTTTTCGGCTTCCAACTGTGTCCGTTGGCCTTCGAAAACCGCCTGATTGTTTTTGGTCGCCCGCAAGGCTTTTTTGCGGGGCAGAAGATAGTTTCGGGCAAAGCCTGGCTTGACAGTGACCACGTCACCCATTTGACCAAGTTTCTCGACGCGTTCCAGCAGAATGACGTCCATCTCTGTGTCTCCTCGTGTGCCGCGCATCGCGGCCGCTTCGTTTACGCCAGAAACCGCACCTCAGCGGTTCTGATCATCATCATTTGCGACATCATTGTCGCGGTTTTCTTTATCGCCGGCAGTGGTTCTGGGAGTCCGCGAGCGTTGTCCCCTTAAGCGTGCCAGACGTTCCTTCAAATCGAACCATTGGTCAGCTAAACCAACCAAAATCAAGACCACGGACAGATAGTTCAGGGCCATCGAGAACAGCAGGTAAAAGCCGATTAACCAGGCGATCCGCGACGATGTTTGGGCCGCCGCCGAATGCACCACGCTGAGGCCACCGACGATGTAGGGCAAGGCGGCGATGACCACGAGATTTTGCGCCAGATAGCCGATCGTGCCGTCCAGCAACCAGGCTACGATGATGGTGGCGGCCAGCAGCGGTGCCAGCAGCCGTGGCAACACAACCTCGCTGAGCGCCGGGCTGGGCCTTAAATTTTGGCCAAAGCGGACCAAAAGCCCCTGGGCCAACATGCAATTGATGGCGTGCATCAATGCCCCGGAAATCGCAATCATGGCCAAAAACGATGGTGCAATCACGTCGACGACCTCTGCCGGTGACAGCTGAATAGGAGCCGTTTGCAGTGTTTGTAAGGCGGTCTCGATAAAGTTGAACAGGAACTCCCTGATCACGGTCTCGATGCCGTCGCCGGCCGTTATAATCACGGCTGCGATTATCCAAACCGCGGCGATACCGGCCCACCAGGCCGTCAAATGCCCGGCCGGGTACCATTCCACCCCGCCTGCGGCCGTGGCCCCAGGCCGTGCCAACAGAGCACGTTGCAGCAAGATCACCGCCGGCACCCCGATAACCGCCAGAAAGCCGATCCCGGCCAGCGGCGTTGTCAGCGCGGCGATCGCCAAGCCGCCCCCCAGGACCGCAACCGCCGCTAAGCGATAGCCAAGCGCCAGTCCGAGGCAATAGATCGGCAGCGGCGCGAGATATGCGAAAATCAACGCCCCCGGCTGGCCGATGATAACGGCCAGAAGCAGCGCTGCACTCAGCAGTCCAGCGGCAAGTGTGGCGATGATGTTTTTGGGCATCGTTCATGACTGCTCTAAGCGATGCACCACTTAGCTGAGGACGTATGGCAGCAGTGATAAAAACCGTGCGCGTTTGATGGCGCGGGCGAGTTCACGTTGCTTCTTCGCCGACACAGCAGTGATTCGACTGGGCACGATTTTGCCGCGCTCCGACACGAAACGCAGCAGCAATTTTGTATCTTTGTAATCAATCTTCGGTGCATTGGTGCCTGAAAAAGGGCAAGACTTCCGGCGCCGAACAAACGGCCGACGAACAGCGGCCCGCGAAATCGTCAACGTGCTCATTCTGATTCTCCCTCAGCTGAATTATTCTCTGCGACGGCGGTATTTTCTTCGCCATCACCGGCGCCGTCCCGACGTGGACCACGATTGCCGTCATCACGCCGCCGATCACCCCGACCGGCCGGACGTTCTGATTTCGACTGCATGATGACCGATGGGCCTTCCTCGTGTTCGTCGACACGCAGGGTCATGTATCGCAGAATGTCTTCGTTCAGTCGCATATTGCGTTCCATTTCTTGAATCGCCTCGCTGGGCGCGTCGATATTGAACAGAACGTAATGAGCCTTGCGGTTTTTCTTAATGCGATATGACAGCTTGCGGACGCCCCAATATTCTTTCTTGGCAACAGTCCCACCAAAATTGGTGACAATTTCCGAGAATTGGTCGGTTAGCTGATCAACTTGTGCATTAGAGATATCTTGGCGTGCCAAAAACACGCTTTCATAGAGCGCCATGTGCTCTCCTTACGGATAATAGGTTGCCGCCAATCGGCGGTCCACAGCCGGAGATGCCGGCAAGGAGCTATGTGTGCAGACGAACGCTGTCGCCTACGGATCGCCGGACTATACAAATATTGGCTTCCGGCGCAAGCAAAATGGTTAATTGCAGCGAGCCTTGACAAGGTCGAACAGCTTCCGTCAAGTGACAGCCATAAAAATGCAATAAACCAGGAGAGATGCACCATGGCATCAGCGCACACAGGCCAAGCCTTTGTCTGTCCAGGACAGGGATCGCAATCCGTTGGTATGGGCCACGCACTTTATTCTGAGTTTGCCGAGGCGCGCGAGGTTTTCGATGCCGTCGATGATGCTTTGGGCGAAAAGCTTTCCGCATTGATGTTCAATGGCCCGGAAGGTGCGCTAACCCTGACGCGCAATGCGCAGCCAGGTTTAATGGCCGTGAGTGTTGCAGTGGTGCGTGTGCTTGAAGCCCGCAGTGGGCGATCGCTGGCAACCCTGGCGGATTATGTCGCCGGCCACTCACTTGGCGAGTATTCGGCGCTCGCCGCGGCCGGGGCATTGGATGTGGGCGCGGCCGCGCGGCTGCTGCGATTGCGCGGTGAAGCGATGCAAACGGCGGTCCCCGTTGGTGAGGGCGCGATGGCCGCCATTCTGGGTTTAAGCCTGGCAGCGGTGCAAACCGTTGCCGCAGACGCCGCCCGTGATAGCGGCGCTGTTTGTGACGTGGCAAATGATAACGCCGAGGGTCAGGTGGTTGTCAGCGGTGCCCGTGCCGCTGTCGAACGGGCTGTTGCGCTGGCCAAAGAAAGCGGCGCAAAGCGCAGCATTCTCTTGCCTGTCAGTGCGCCATTCCATTGCGCCTTAATGGCCCCGGCAGCGGAAACCATGGCAGCTGCATTGGCGGCAGCGGAGTTGCAAGCGCCATCAGTGCCGGTGATTGCCAATGTTGCGGCGGCACCGATTAGCAATCCTGACGATATTCGCAGCAGTTTGGTGGCCCAGGTCACGGGCATGGTACGGTGGCGTGAGTCGATTCTTTGGATGGCCCAGAACGGTATTAATAAAGTGGTTGAAATAGGATCTGGTAAAGTATTGTCAGGAATGATTAGACGTATTGAAAAAAGCTTAGGTAGCGCAGCGCTCAGTGATCCTGAAACGATCACTGCATTCATTGCTGAGCTTGACTGCTAGGACTGGTATAGTCAGCGGTGCCGAAGCTTTCTGTCGAAGGAGTGAAGATGTTTGATTTGACCGGCCGGACGGCGTTGATCACAGGTGCCAGTGGCGGTATTGGCGGCGACATTGCACGGGCGCTGCATCGTCATGGTGCCGAGGTTATCCTCTCAGGGACCCGCGCGCCGGCCTTGGAAGCGTTGCAAGCGGAGCTTGGTGACCGCAGCCATGTAATCACCGCCGACCTGGGCGACGGCGGATCGATTGAAGCCCTGGCAAAACAAGCTGAGGCGTGTGCCGAAAATGGCGTCGATATTTTGGTTAACAATGCCGGCGTGACTCGCGACGGCCTGATCATGCGCATGAAAGATAGCGATTGGGAGGATGTCCTTCGGGTGAATTTGACATCTTGCTTCCGCTTATCACGGGCCGTCATTCGCGGCATGATGAAACGTCGATGGGGGCGAATCGTCGGTATCTCATCGGTCGTCGGTGCGACAGGCAATGCTGGCCAGGTCAATTATGCGGCATCGAAGGCCGGGATGGTTGGTTTCACCAAATCTTTGGCGCAGGAGGTCGCGAGTCGTGGCGTCACAGTGAACGCCGTTGCCCCCGGTTTCATTGAAACAGCGATGACAGATGTTTTGTCTGACGCTCAGAAAACCAAACTTTTAGAGGCTATTCCGGCCGGTCGCCTGGGAAATGGCAGCGATATCGCCGCCGCCGTGACCTATCTTGTCAGCGATGAAGCAAGTTTTGTTTCCGGCGAGACCCTGCATGTGAACGGCGGCATGGCAATGCTGTAAAACAAGCAGCCGACAGGGCCGTGTCCAGGCTGTTTGGTTGAGCGCTTGGCAATTCTGCTAGAAGTATGGTATCTGCCCGCGGTAAGAGTGGAAACGCCAGGTACCGGGAGGCAGTTTATTTGGGCGTGGGCGTCACGTGCTGCCATATGTCCGTTAGCTACGAAAATCTGGTGCAGCCGAGTTTTTGAATACCGTCATAAGGAATAGAACACATGAGCGATGTTGCCGATCGGGTAAAAAAAATCGTTGTCGAGCATCTCGGCGTTGATGAGGCCAAAGTGACCGAAGGTGCCAGTTTTATCGACGATCTTGGTGCCGATAGCCTGGATACCGTTGAGCTGGTCATGGCATTCGAAGAAGAATTTGGGTGCGAAATTCCAGATGATGCGGCGGAAACGATTTCTACAGTGAAGGATGCGATCGCGTTCATTGAAGCTAATACGTAAAGTTTAAACCAGCCATGCGTCGTGGGTTGTTCGTTCCGCAGAAGGCGCATAGCTGATCAATCAGGTCAACAAAACTTGCGCGCGAAAATGGTCATCAAAAAACTGATCTGAGTTAAAGATCCTTTGGTGACCTTCGACGTTTCGTTCGCGAGGTGAGGGTTGTCATGAGACGGGTTGTTGTTACGGGAATCGGAATGGTATCGCCACTTGGCTGTGGCGTCGCGACGTCATGGTCACGGCTGATTAATGGCGCGTCGGGAATCAGCGCCCTTGAAAGTGCTGATTTTGAGGACCTGCCGGCACGCATTGCAGGGCAAGTTGCTTTCGGCTCGGCAGAAGAGAACTTATTTGATCCCGACTTGATCATGCCGCCCAAGGATCAACGCAAAATTGACCGTTTTATCCTGTTTGGTATTGCCGCCGGTCAAGAAGCGATCGAGGATTCCGGTTGGCTGCCAAGCGACGAAGAAGCGCAGAATCGCACCGGGATTTTAATCGGCTCCGGCATTGGCGGCTTGGTTGCCATTTCCGATACTGCGGTGTTGTTGAAAGAGCGCGGGCCGCGGCGTGTCAGCCCGTTTTTTATTCCTTCGGCACTAATCAACCTGGTTTCCGGGCAACTATCGATCAAATACGGCTTTCGGGGTCCCAATCACGCCGTGGTGACGGCCTGTGCGACCGGATCGCACGCCATTGGTGATGCTGCCCGGCTGATTCAATATGACGATGCGGACGTGATGATTGCTGGTGGCTCTGAAGCCGCCGTTTGCCGGATTGGCATGGCAGGCTTTGCGGCCGCCCGGGCGCTTTCAACAAATTTCAATGATGCGCCCGAGCAAGCATCCCGGCCTTGGGATAAAGGCCGCGACGGTTTTGTGATGGGTGAAGGCGCAGGTGTGGTCGTGCTTGAGGAATTAGAGCATGCGCGGGCACGTGGTGCGAAAATCTATGCCGAGGTGGTCGGCTATGGGCTTTCCGGTGATGCCCATCACATCACAGCCCCGGCTGCTGACGGCAACGGCGGCATGCGGGCGATGGCAGCGGCGTTGAAACGGGCGCAATTATCGCCTGATGCGATCGATTACATCAATGCCCATGGGACTTCGACACCGCTTGGTGACGAAATTGAATTTGGTGCCGTGAAACGCTTGTTCGGGGCCGCTTCGGAAAAGCTATCGATGTCGTCAACGAAATCTGCCGTTGGCCATTTACTGGGAGCGGCAGGAGCCGTTGAAGCGGTTTTCTCAATCTTGGCGATGCGCGACAATGTGGTGCCGCCAACCTTGAACTTAACGGATCCGTCCGATGAATGCGTCGGCATCGATCTGGTGCCGTTGCACGCCCGTGAACGGCCCGTCAACGCGGTGCTGTCAAATTCATTTGGTTTCGGTGGCACGAACGCGTCGTTGATCTTCTCAAATCCGGCATAAATGCGGCGGCAGCGATGTTCGGCCGCCTGATCATCTTCTCAATAGTCATTGCCGGCGCCATCGTCGGAGCGGTGTTCTGGGGGCAGCATCAGATTGATGCCGCCGGCCCGTCAACCGAACCAACGCGGCTGGTCATTCCGACAGGCAAAGGGCTTAACGGCATCAGTGCCGCGTTAACAAAGGCCGGCGTGATTGATCAACCCCTGCTGTTTGAAGTGGCCGCACGACTTCGCCACCACAGCCGGCAGCTCAAAGCCGGTGAATTTGATTTTCCGGCGGCTGTCAGCATTGCCGAGGTGTTGCTGATTTTGCGCCAAGGCCGAACCGTGGTGCATAAGCTGACAATCCCTGAGGGCCTATCGAGTTCTGAGATTGCCGCCCGACTGACTGCGGAAAAGGCCCTGTCCGGAACCCTTGACGGTATTCCCGGTGACGGCACATTGCTGCCGGAGACATATTATTTTTCGCATGGTGACCAACGGGCGGCGATGCTGCAGCGGATGCGGGATCAGATGACCAAGACGGCAGCTGGTTTGTGGCGTCGTCGTGCCGCCGATCTGCCGCTTGCAAATCTTAACGAGGCCATCACCCTTGCCTCTATCGTTGAAAAAGAGACAGCGGTGGCCGCCGAACGGGAAATTATCGCTGGGGTGTTCGTTAACCGGCTGCGCCGGGGCATGCGCTTGCAATCGGACCCGACCGTTGTTTATGGCCTGACAGGCGGACCGCCCCTGCCGCGGGCGCTGACGCGCCAAGACCTAAAGCAGCCACATCCTTATAATACATATGTGATAAAGGGTTTACCGCCTGGGCCAATCACCAATCCCGGTGCGGCTGCTCTTGCGGCCGCGATGCGACCTGCGAAAACGTCTTATTTTTATTTTGTCGCCGATGGCAAAGGCGGCCATGCTTTTGCCAAGACGTTGGCGGAACATAATCGTAATGTAGCAGCGTGGCGGCGGTTAAATCGCTGATCACCTAAGCTTTCGCGGTCGATCTTCCGGCTGCGGCAATGATGCTGCGTTCTGGCCGGTTGGCCGCAGGCAAGGGGGAGGGATAATGCGCGGTGCAGATGTAATCGCCCGTGGTTTAGCTGCGGCAGGTGTAGAGGTGATTTTTTCCCTCTCAGGGAACCAAATCATGGTCATTTATGACGCCTGTATTGACGCCGGTATTCGCGTGATCCACGTGCGCCATGAGGCGGCCGCTGTGTACATGGCGGAAGCTTATGCGCAGCTTACCGACGGGATCGGTGTTGCCTTGGTGACGGCAGGGCCTGGTTTGGCTTCGGCGATGGGACCGATGTTTACTTCCATGATGTCGGAATCGCCGGTGCTGCTGTTAAGTGGCGACTCGCCGATTGCCCAAGATGGCGCAGGCGCTTTTCAGGAGTTGGATCAAACCGCGATTTCGGCGCCGCTTACAAAGGCCTCAAAGCGGCCACTGACCGCCGATAGCCTGGGTAATGATCTGGCCGAGGTGATTAATCTGGCCTGCTCGGGGCGTCCTGGGCCGGTACATCTGGCGTTACCTGTTGACCTTTTAATGGCCACTGCAGAGCTGGATAATGACTTCGTAAATAAAATTAACAAAACAGAACAACTTATTAGTAATAATACAATTAATGAAATCATCGCCGCCTTGAACACAGCTGAGAGACCGCTCATCGCGGTTGGTCCGGCACTGACCGCAAGTCGCATTGGCGGCGCGTTGAGCGCGTTGGCAGATGCCGTTGATGCGCCGGTTATTGCGCTGGAAAGTCCACGCGGATTGCGGGATCCGGCGCTTGGACAATTTGCCAAGGTATTGGCCGAGGCCGATGTGGTTGTCAGCATCCAGAAGGCGGCTGATTTCATGCTTGGTTTTCTGACGCCGCCGGCGGTTGATGCCGGCTGTGCCGTGATCATGATTGATCCTGACCCGGCCGTGCTTGCAGCGGCCGAAGACAAGCTGGCGGGCCGATTGCAACTTGCGGCGGTGGCTGATGGTCGGGCCGGAATCACGGCGTTGACTGCTGCCGGACGCGGTGGTCATCGCCGGCAATCATGGCGCGCCGATGTGGCCGCCGCAATCGCTGCGCGGGTTGCCGTCGACGGCAGTGATTGGATGCCAATGCATCCAGCGACCGCCTGCGCCGTGATTGATGATTTCAGCAAACAATCCGGGGATTGCATTCATATCGGTGACGGCGGCGAATTCGGGCAATGGGCGCAGGCCTTGGTATCGGCGCCAACCCGCATCATCAATGGCCCGTCAGGGTCAATCGGAGGCGGTCTCTGCTATGCCATTGCAGCCAAACTGGCACGGCCAGAGGCAACAGTTGTGGTCACCATGGGCGACGGCAGCGCAGGCTTCCATTTAAGCGAGTTTGAAACCGCCCATCGCTATGGCATCGCAATCATCGCGGTGGTTGGCCACGATGCCAAATGGAATGCGGAAGTGCAGCTGCAAATCCGTGATTTTGGCCCGAATAGGGTTTTTGAAACCGAATTAAACATGACACGGTATGATCTTGCCGCCGGCGCGCTTGGCGGTCATGGCGCGCATGTTCGGGAGGTGGCCGCATTTGATGCGGCCTTGAAAGCTGCCAAGGCAAGTGGCTTACCCGCCCTTGTGGCGGTTGAGATCGAGGGGTTGCCGGCACCTTCCGGCCCAAGCCATTAGAGCTATTGTTTGTCGATGGTGTTGGCGGGCCGGCGTTATGGGTCCACTTGCCAGGTCCGACCGGCAAGCAGCACGTGGCGGATATCGTCATGCACATTGCTGTCTGCGGGAACTGGGCTGACCTGTGCCAATAAGGCTGTCTCGAAGGTTTCCGACGGGGCGCAATAAAGCGTGCCGATAACAGTCGGCAAGCCGGGCCCGCCAAGCCCTGCCAGCAATCCTGCTAAAACCGGATTGGTTTCATCATGGATTAAGATGTCGTCTGCTGTGACAGCGTTCTCGCCGATCGTCACCACCTCAATCGCCAAGCTTTTGGGGTTAAGCCGTAAACCTTTTTCGCGCTCCTGACCAAAAATCAAGGCGTCGCCGTGGCGGGCCACCACCAGGTGATCCGGGGCGGTCTTTTTATTGGTCACATTATCGAAAATACCATCATTGTAGATGATGCAATTCTGTAGGATTTCGACAAAAGATGTGCCGCTGTGGCCGCGGGCGCGGTGAAAGGTTTCAACCAGGTGTTTTTGCTGCGTGTCAATGGATCGGGCGACAAATCGTGCCCCACTGCCAAGCGCAAAGCTGCATGGTTGCAGCGGTGCATCAACCGAGCCAAGCGGCGTCGACGGGCTGACCATGCCAGGCTGTGAAGTGGGCGAGTACTGGCCTTTGGTCAGGCCATAAACCTCATTGTTAAACAAAAGTAATTGCACGTCCAAATTACGCCGCAACAAATGCATCAGGTGATTGCCGCCGATTGACAGACCATCACCGTCACCGGTCACAATCCAAACATCCAAGTCCGGATTGGCCAGTTTAACCCCTGTTGCAACAGCAGGCGCACGGCCATGAATGGTATGAAACCCATAGGTCGACATGTAATACGGAAAGCGCGATGAGCAGCCGATGCCAGAAACAAAGACTGTTTTTTCACGCACCGCCTCAGCTTCGGCGAGGGTTTTTTGGACAGCTTTTAAGATCGCATAGTCACCGCAGCCAGGGCACCAACGGACCTCCTGGTCAGAGGCGTAATCTTTGGCGGTCAGTTTGGTGGTATTTGCTTGGATGTTCATCTTAAGCCTCCAGCAGTTCGCTGATACGGTCTTGAATTTCACGCACCTGGAAGGGTTGCCCTGTTGTTTTGGTCAATGCAACCGGCGTAATCCCTACCTCAGCGCGCAATAAGCCGGCCAATTGCCCGGTATTCATTTCCGGCAACAGAACATGTTCGAATTGCCCCAACAGGGCCGCTAAATTTCGCGGCATCGGCCAGATATGCCGTAACTGGATGAGGCTGACATCTTGACCTTCGGCGCGGGCCCGGCGGACGGCGACACGCGCAGCACTATACGGGCTGCCCCAGGTCAAGACCGCTAGTTTGCCGCTATCGGCGCCAATTTCAACGCGCTGTTCAGGCAGATAATCAGCA
>QCEM01000056.1 GCA_003280605.1 SAR116 cluster bacterium AG-355-O21
TTTATTCCCGCGACCTCGGAACGCTTCGTTGCCAAGGCCCATACCCGCGGTGCCGATGCCATTAAAATTGATCTTGAGGATGCTGTCGCGCCGGCAGAAAAAGCCCGTGCGCGTTCCTTGGTTGCCGATGTTGCTGCCAGTGTCGGGCAAGCAGGTGCCGATGTTTTGGTGCGCATTAACAGGCCCTGGCGATTGGCGGTTCCTGACCTGGAAGCGTCGATTGGGGCAAATGTGATGGGCATTGTGGTGCCGAAGGTGGAATCAGCCGATCACGTTGTCTTTTTGGAAGAAATTATCGCCGAACTTGAGCTTGAGCGCGGTTTACCCCTCGGCCATACCTGCTTTTTGCTGCAGGTGGAAACCGCAAAAGGGTTTTTGAATGCCCGCGAAATTGCCAAAGCCAGCAGCCGCAATCGCTCCATCACCATCGGCGGTGAAGATTTCGCGCATATGCTTGGCATGCCGGCGACCTTGCCGACGGATCTGATTGGCTGCATGCAGCAGGTGCAATTGGCGGCACGAGAGGCCGGCATCTTAGCCCATGGCTATCCTGGCTCGATCGCCAATTTCTCGGATCTGACGCAATATCGCGCCGATATCGCCCGCGCCCGCGCTCTTGGTTTTGATGGCGGCTCCTGTATCCATCCAGCGCAGGTTGCCATCTTAAATGAAGAATTTGCCCCAACCGAGGCGGAAATTGCCGAAGCCGAAGCCTTGATCGCGGTCTATGACGCAGCTTTGGCACGCGGCGAAGGGGCGGTCGCCTATCAAGGCAAGATGATTGATATTCCGATTGCCGACCGCGCCCGCGGGCTGCTGGCGCAACGCGACCGGATCGCCGCCCGCTAAGCTGCAATAAAACTTGGCATTGGCACATAGCGGCACCATCTAACGGGGGCAAGGCGGCTGACACGGTAACTTAGTGGAGGCACGACATGATTTTTCCAAATCTATCGCTTTGAAAACGCCCCTCGCTGCTTACCCGCATGCTGATCGGCAAAGGCGCTGGGCTGTAAATCGGGATCATCCTGTTTTTCACACTGCAAGCGACCTGGCCAAGTGTCGATCCGTTGCTGCCCTGGGGGGTGCTTTTCTGGTATGTGACCGTCGGCGCGATGATCGGTCTGGCAGGTATCTATACCCGCCACCCGGTGTTGGGGTTGCCGCTGCCCTGGTGGGTCAGGGCGCCTGTGATTGGCGCTTGGATGAACTTCGTGCTGCTGTTTTTCGTCGAAGATACGCTGCGGGCCATGTACCAGCAGGTTTTCGGCGGTGTCGGCCCATGGGGCTCGCCGGCGTTGCTGGTCGTTGAAGGGGCGCTGATCGGGCTTGTAATCGGCGGCCTTGCCACCTGGCTTGGCGGTCAAGGTCGGGCAACCGTGAGCGAAGATGACAGCGTCGTTCGAGCCGACGGCAATGGCGACCCTTTGGGGTCGCCATTTGGCCCGGCGCGCGGCTTAGGCGAATTTAAAGCCGGCGTAATCTGCCGCCGCAACTTCTTCGCAACGCCGGCAATATTCCGGAAAGCCACCAAAATACGGCATGAACACCCGCGCCTTACCGGCCACATTGGCACCCATATACCAGCTATCCGTGCTTGCTTTCAGGCCGATTGCCGCCACCTCCTGAACATGGTCCCACCATTCTTTTTCAGCACTGGCGCTGGCCTCAATGCGGCTGTAATTGCGCTCATTCATGAAGCCGATACAGTCAGTAATCCACTCCACATGTTGCTCGATCGTCGGCAACATATTGGTAAACACCGACGGGCTGCCGGGGCCGGTCACCGTGAACAGATTGGGGAAATCCGCCATGGCCAGGCCAAGATAGCTACTTGGACCATCGGCCCAGCGATCACGTAAACTATCATCGGCGGTTCCCCGAATATCGATATTGCGCAACGCACCCGTCATCGCATCAAAGCCGGTGGCCACCACAACCACATCAAACGCGGTGTGCTGGCCGGCCCAGGAAACCCCATTTTCGGTTACCGCATCGATTGGTGTTGCCCGCAGATCCACCAGGGCGACGTTCTCGCGGTTATAGGTCTCAAAATATTGACTATCAAGGCACAGCCGCTTGCCGCCAATGATGTTTTTCGGACAAAGCAGTTCTGCCGTTGCCGGGTCTTTAACAACCGCACGGATTTTATTGCGCACAAAATCAGCGGCCCGGGCGTTGGCTTCGGGATTCAGCAACACATCATTGTAATCGGCAAGGAAGGTCAGGCCGCCGTCCTGCCAGCGTTTCTCTAAGGATTGGGTATAGTCGTCAACTGCTGCCTCGGCTAAGGAATCACTGCCATATTCCGCCATGATGCCGGGCGGGGTTTGCTTTGCGGCCGCACGAATGTTGTCGTAATCAGCTTTGAACTGCTGTTCACGGGCTTTATCCATCGGCCCGTTATGGGCCGGAATGGAATAATTGGCGGTGCGCTGGAAGACGGTCACTTGTGCGGCTTCACTGGCGATATGCGGCAGCGATTGCACGGCCGAGGAGCCGGTGCCGATGACCGCCACCCGCAAGCCGCTGAAATCAACCTTGTGATGCGGCCAAAGGGCGGTGTGCAGGGTCTCACCGGCAAAATCTTCTAAGCCGTTAATTTTCGGCCAATGCGGCACCGATAGACAGCCTGTGGCCATGACACAATAGCGGCCATGGATGGTGCGGCCATCCTCGGCGGTCAGGTGCCAATCGCCGTCACTGCCATATACCGCCTGTTTGACGCGCCAGTTAAAGCGGATATCGCGGCGCAGATCATGGCGGTCAGCAACGTGGTTGGCATAGGTCAGGATTTCAGGTTGCCCCGAAAACCGCTCCGACCAAGACCATTCCTGCTGCAGTTCAGTGTCAAATTGATAGGAATATTGCAGACTTTCAATGTCGCAGCGGGCGCCCGGATAGCGGTTCCAATACCAGGTGCCGCCAACCCCGTCACCGGCTTCAACAGCCGCCGCCGACAGGCCCATTTGGCGCAGGCGATAGAGCAAATACATGCCAGCAAAGCCGGCCCCAACAACAACCACATCGACACGATCCGACATTGCTTTTTCCCTCATGACGCATTCTCCCAAGCGCCAACCTAGCAAGTGCCGGGCCTGCGGCCAAGGGGGATGCAGCCACAGGTCGCAGGACAGCGGTCTTTGGCAAACCGGAAACGAAAATATTGTGGTGAAAGTGGGCAGTTAAATGGGATGCCCAGCCCACGACTTTTGTCTTTGCCTGCGGCAAGCGACCAATTTCGAGACTGCTACATCTCTGTGCAGAGATTGGCATGGAGGCCTGATTTATGCAAGAATAAATTACAACTTATAGGAGTGTTTCATGCGTATACTTGGATTAGATATCGGCACAACGTCGGTTGGTTTTGCCCTCATTGACCAGCCAGAAAAACCCCACGGCGCGCAAATTATACGGATTGGCGTCCGTATTTTTCCAGAAGGCCGCAACGAGAAAGAGCGTACCCCACGCAATAAAGACCGCCGGGACGCCAGCTTGCAGCGCCGTCAGATCCGCCGTCGCCGATGCCGCAAACGGCGTCTTAGCGATATTTTGAGAAAAGCTGGCATGCTGCCTGAATTTGACCATCAAAAAGCCAGTGACTCGCAAAAAATCATGGCAATCGATCCTTACATGCTGCGCCACGAGGCCTTATCACGGCCATTACAACCTATGGGGATCGGTCGCATTTTGTACCATCTCTCTAAACATCGCGGGTACTGGAGTTCACGTGTCGATACGCCGCGTACAGAGGAAGAAGAAAAAGACCTTGGCAAGGTGAAACAGGGGATATCTGATTTAACATCAGCGATGGGGAACCAAACCCTTGGATCTTATTTGGCGCAATTGCCCACGGATGCCCCAAAACGTGGCCGTTACCTTGGCCGGGACATGGTCACGGACGAGTATGAGCAAATCTGGCAGGCGCAAGCAGGTTATCATCCGAACTTATTGACCGCGGAGTTCAAGACAGAGATCGCACAAACCATATTCTTTCAGCGCCCAACCTTTTGGTGGCTGTCGACTCTGGGGCGGTGTGATCTTGAACCCGACAGCCCGTTGGCGGCAAAGTCCAGTTATCTTGGTCAGCAGTTCACCTTGTTACAGCGCATCAACAATTTTCGATTAAGCGGCGGCAATGCCCGCCCACTTTCAGAAGCTGAGCGCAATCTTTTGCTGGCAAAATTATACGAGCAAAAACACATCACTTTTGCTGCCATTCGCAAACTTTTCAGACCTTTATGGGAAGCCGACGGCACCGATTTGAAGACTAAATTCAACTTTGAAACCGATCCCAACGATAAAACCAAATTTCTGGCAGGCCATGCCCTAGAAGTTGACCAGCGGCAGATTTTTGAGGCTGATTGGGCCAACTTTCCAGAACCAACGCCAGCCCGAATAGCGCAGTTCCAAGGGAAGATTGATAAATGCTTACGGAATATCCACTACCGTCAGGTCACTGATGAAAATGGGCGCGAACGAATTGAAATTCTCCGCCCGGGGGAAGTTAAAGATGCGGAAGTGAAGGCCATAGGATCGTTGATGAGCGACTTTGGCCTTTCACAAGCACAGGCAGAACAGGTGATCAAAATCCCCCCCACACCTGGTTGGCTGCGGCATTCGACCGACGCCTTGAAAAGACTAGTGCCACATATGCAAGCCAGCATGCGCTATGACCAAGCCGCCGATCATGAATACCCGGACCGGCGCTTGCGTGTTGGTGGCCTGGCACGTTTACCATCCCGGCCAAGCGCCCTCGCCAATATCAGAAATCCGACCGTTACCCGGGTATTGAACGAAGTCCGCAAAGTGGTGAACAACATCATCGCCGCCGACGGCAAGCCCGACAAGATCTGTATTGAGCTGGCCCGTGATGTGAAATTAACCCCAAACCAGTTGTCACAGGTGAACAAGACCAATGCTGAAAATGAGAAGGCGCGCAAAAAGGCAGCTGAAGCCCTAACCGAATGCCAAATCTCGGCCGATAACCGGACCATTGACAAATACCTATTATGGAAAGAATGCCAAGAAACATGCCCTTACACAGGCGACAAAATTGGTTTTGATGCGCTATTTCGGCAGAACAAGTCCCAGGTAGAGCATATCTTTCCAAGACGGTCATTGGACAACCGGATGCAAAATAAGACGCTTGCCCGAACGGACATGAATCTCCGAAAAGATGATCGTTCGCCTTATGACGCCTTTGGCCATACCGACCAATGGCCGGAGATGGTGGAACGGGCCAAAAAGCTGTTACCTGAAAATAAAGCCAAACGCTTTTGCAGCACCTTAGGCCCGCCGGAAGATATGAGTGAGCGGCAATTGCGAGACACGGCCTACGCTGCCCGGGCCGCGAAGGAGTTTTTACTGTTGCTTTATCCGCAAGTAGCCGGAAAAGCTGACCCGGTGGACGCGGTCGCTGGCCGTATCACCGGCCGATTACGCAAGCTTTGGGGATTAAATCGGCTGCTTCACGACAGCGATGAAAAAAACCGCAAGGATCATCGCCACAATGCCGTTGATGCATTCGTCATTGCGATGACCAACCGCACCATGGTGCAGCGGATGAGTGAACTTGCCGGCCAAGACCGGTTTGGAAACAAATGGGACTTTCCGCTGCCCTGGCGCGGCTACCGATCCGATCTCGAAAGCGCCATAGAAAATATCGTTCCATCGTTTCGGGTTTTGCGAAAACCAGCGGGCCAATTCATCAAGAAACACGCTTTGGCGACACGCAAGAACGTAGCTGCGATTATAACATTATGGTGAGCCGCAAGAGCATCGAAACCTTGACGGAAAATGAGATCAAACATATCCGCGACCCCGCCGTCAAAGCCCTGATAAAACAAAAGATAAACGAGACCGGAAGCTTAAAAGCCGCCCTTGCCAAAAAAATCAGACTGCCCAAAAACGGCATCCCTGATGCTGGCCCGGAGATCAAAAAAGTCCGCTTGATCCGCAAAAAGCAAGCCAACACAATGATGGTGTTAAAACCAAAGCCAAAGACCTTCGCGGAAAAAACATCTTTGCACCATATCGCCCTGTATGAGGATGGTGAGCATGTTGCCTTTACGGTTCGAAGCCGCCTGGAGGTTCAGCACCGCCTGCACGACAACTTGCCGATTGTCGCGCCATATGACGATCAGGGCCGGCCGTTGATCTTTTCCCTCTGCCGAAATGATGTGTTGGAGCACATCGACGAACATGGCGAGGTGAGCTATGTGGTGGTTCAAAAGTTTTACAGAAGTAGTCAAATTTTTTATAAACCGGCAACCGCTGCACTTATAATAGAGGGTTTGTTATCCTCTCGACCAAAGCCGTTCATCGAAGCTGGCTATCGCAAGGTCAGTGTTGATCCGATCGGCCGCGTCAAGCGACTTAAAAAACCGGCCGGTTAGATCATGCGACGGATCATTGAAATTTCTTCCCCTGCACGGCTGTCAATCCGCCGTCAGCAGCTTTTAATCCGCCGGGACGGCAAGCCTGACGCCCAAGTTCCGGCTGAGGATATTAGCATCTTGGTGGTGGATCACCCGGCCGTCACCTATAGCCAAGCCGTGTTCACCACCCTTGCCGAAAAAGCCGGCGCGATTGTGCTATGTGGCGCAGACCATAAGCCCGCCGGTACCTTTCTGCCACTGACCGCGAACAATCTGGTTAGCGCCCGCCAGGGGCACCAGTTAGCCGCGTCAAAACCCCTGAACAAACGTTTATGGAAGAAAATTGTGCAGGCAAAAATTCGCCAACACGGCCGCGTTTTGGCGCATTTCAGCCTGCGCGATCACGGCTTGGAAGAATTGGCCCGACGGGTGAAAGTGGCCGACCTTGGTAATCTGGAAGCACAGGCGGCGCAGCGATATTGGCCAGCCTTATTGGGTCCAAACTTCCGCCGACGGCGGGATGGCGGGCCGCCAAACAGTCTATTGAATTATGGCTATACGGTTCTTCGGGCTGCAGTTGCGCGGGCGCTAACCGGCAGTGGCTTATTGGCGACACATGGAATTTACCATCGCCGGCGCGATAATCCTTTTTGTCTGGCGGATGATTTGATGGAACCGTTTCGCCCCTATATTGATCATCGTGTGGTCGCCTTGGCACCGAAAGGCGGCTGGGGTGACAGCCTTGACCAAACAGGCAAAGCGGCTGTGCTTGGTGCCTTTAACGACTGGGTGCCAATCGGCGATGTGCATCGCCCGTTATCGCTTGCGATCCACAGCATTGCGGGCAGCCTGGCCCGCTGCTTTGCCGAGAAACACGATCAGCTTTCACTTCCTCACGGACTTGCACGGAGTGAAGAAAATGTCCCGACAACCGAGGAAGATAAAGGGCGCAAAAACGGTTCCGATGACACCGCTTTGCTGGCGGACGATGTGGGTTCTTGTCTTATTTGACCTGCCCACCCAAAGTAAGAAATAGCGCCGTGCCTTCAGTGTTTTTCGCAAGGATTTATTAGAAAGCGGTTTTACCATGATGCAATATTCTGTTTACCAGCGCCACTGCTCCAGCCCGGAAAATGCCCAAGCGCATATCGCCCGAATGAGCCGGCGCTTGCCCCCCGAAGGTGAGGTGCGGTTTATCACCATCACCGATAAACAGTTTGAGCATATCCGAATATTTTGGGGAAAACAGCGTATGCCAAGCGAAAAAACACCTGACCAACTTACTTTTTTTGAGCCAGAAAGGTGTTTTTTCAAGTCAATTCAACGTGTTATGCAAAGCCTAGTGTAGCAGATTCGAAATTGGCCGCAAACCGCTGCACCATGGCAAGCTTTTGAGGGGGCGGTGGCTGTCAGCATATCGACCGTCATCGCCGGCAACGGCATGCGGCGGATTAGACAATTCAAAGGGGTTTTGCTATTTTTACGGGTATGGGGATTTATCCGTCATATGTTGCCGGAATAACCATGGTACCGCGCCGCCAAGATGTGGCCGAGAAAGTTTGCCTTGGTGATCAGCTGCAAACCCAGCGCGAAGCTGACAATCCCCATGACAGCAATGCGGTCCAGCTGTTGTATGATGGCCAAGAACTTGGCTATGTACCGGCCCGGCATGCGGTCTGGGTGGCCGAGATTCTCGACAACAATCGCCCCCTACGGATCGAGGTGAGCCAAATCCGCGCCGGTGGTGACGCACGGCAAGTCGAACTTTACCTGGACACCCGCATTCTCACCGATATGGATGCTTTTTAAGCCCCCGCCGCATGTCACCGCGCATAACGGCCATTGCTGCCGCGGTTTGAAGCCGGTAAACCGGAAGCCATAAATATATCAGGAGGAGACTGCATCATGGGTGAGAAAATTTTCGGCTTTATCGGCCTTGGCAATATGGGCCAACCAATGGCCGCCAACGTCCGCGCTAAAGGCCATGCAATGATCGTCTATGATGCCGCCGGCACGGCCGAACGGGCACCGGATGGCGCCGAGATCGCGCAATCGGTTGGCGAGGTGGTGCGCCGCGCCGATGTGCTGGCGCTTTCCTTGCCGACCGTTGCCATTAACCGCGCCGTGGTCGAAGAAATTGCCGCCACAGGCTATACCGGCAAAGTTATTGTCGATGCCTGCACCATTGGCGAGGCGGCGGCCCGCAGCAATGCAGCGACCCTGGCGGCGGCCGGCTTTGATTAATTAGATGCGCCTGTTTCCGGCCTGCCGATGCGGGCCAAGGAAGCAAAGCTGAGCGCGATGGTCGGCGGCACTGCCGAGGCCTTGGCCGCTGCCCGGCCGTTGATCGAAAGCTATGCCGCCAATGTTTTCCATGTTGGCGAGGGGGCGGGCCAAGGACAGCGCATGAAAGTGACCAATAATGCGCTCTATATCGCCTCCTTGGTGGTGATTTCCGAAGGCCTGGCCTATGGCGAGCGCGGCGGCCTTGACGTTACCCAAATGCTGGAAGTGATTAATGTCAGCTCCGGGCAAAGTTTTGGCACCATGAATGTTTTCCCGCAGCATATCGCCAACGGCTTATACGCCGGCACCGGGGCCGAGGCGCATATCATTAAAAAGGATCTTGGCCTGTTTGTTGACGCCGCCGCCGGCGAAAATAGCCCTGGGGCAACCATTGCCCAAGCCTATGAAGCCATCGCCGCCTTTTCCGATGCCGAACCCACCCAGGACAAAGCCTTGCTTTATCCCTTCGTCCGCGACCGCAGCGCCAAGCCTGTCACGTAATCACCAGCTACCCGCCGCTTCAACCGACTATGCCGATAAAGTCTCTAATATCCCCGGCAGGGCCTTTTTAAAGCGGAAATAACCGTGGGTTGCCTGCGGCCAGGCACGCCGATCCCAGGGCCGGTAATGCCGCACCAGGCGGCAACCTTGCGCGGCCAAATCAGCTTCTAGATTTGGCAAACGGTCCTGCGCCGGCCCTGTGGTTGGGGTCAACCAAACAAGCTGCGACAGCTGATGTTGCTTGGCAAAGCCAAGCACCGTCTGGCTGTCAAAATCAGTGCGGACGGCGGAGGTTAATGGCCGTGTCGCCGCTAACCTGGTAAGGGCGTCGGTGATCGCCGCCTGACTGAAATCGGTCACATGGGCAGCGGTATTCACAGGCGACCGGTAGGCGCTACCGTCAAGCACCAGGGCGGCCTGCCAGTGAACCGCCGGCATTTCCAAATCATGCACACCAAGGTCATCATCCGTCATCAGCAAGCCACTGCTTGCGGCCGGATCGATCGTGCCTGCTTGCGGCATTTGGCCCACGGCCGGTGGCGGCGTGAATTCGGCTGCGGCAGGCTGGGCCAGCAACTGCCCTGTCGGGTCAAACCGGCCTTCGGTGAACTTGTGGATATTGCCGGCTGTGGCGCGATATTCTTTGCCGGCCGTTTGTAAGCCGGCAACCCAGCGCCAAGACAGAGTGTTTGAGGCCGCATCACCATCAAGCAATTGTCCGAAGAATGCGTCGGCCCCCAGTTCCCAGGGCAAGCCAAGGTTAAATACCCAAATACTGGCAAACCACATCCGCGCATGATTATGCAGATAGCCTGTTTCGCTCAATTCCTGCGACCAGGCATCAAAACAGTCAATGCCGGTATTGCCGGTGACGGCCGCCTGATAACGCTGGTTTAGCCGTCCATCCTTTTGCAAGGCACTGACCTGCCGGTCCAAATTACGGCGATAGTCCGCCCAAATCGACGGCCGCAGTTCAAGCCAGCCTTTCCAATAGGTCCGCCAACACACTTCTTGAATGAATTTTTCCGCCGCTTGGAAGCGGTGCCGGGCCAGGACCGCTGCCGCCACCTCGCTTTCCAATAACAGACGATGGCGAATCCACGGTGACAAAGCAGAGACCTGCTGATGGCGGCCCGGGCCTAAATCAAAGTTACGGCGGCTGCTATAAACCTTTCCGGCCAGTGGCAAAAATGCCGTCAACCGCTGCACTGCCGCCGTTCGCATCGGAGGCCATGCACTGCCCGCCGGCAAGTGCATGTCGGCCAGCTCATCAAAAGCCAATGTCATCGCCAATCCCCCTTAACAATTGCTGCCATCAAAGCGCATCTCGGCCTGCCGCATCGACATGCTATCAATGAGCCGAAAAAGTTCCTCGGCCGGAACCGCGGCGGCGGTACGCAGTTTGACACCGCCATCCTTGCCGACCAGCACAACGCTGGGGCCGCGAAGCTGAAAATGTTGCCGCAGCGCCAACGGCGACAGGTTCACCGCCGCACCCTCAAACCTAACCGCCTGATCACTGATCACCAGCAGCCGCAATTGCCGGTCACAGAGCGCCGCCGCCTGCTCGGCAAGAAGCGCCTTCTGACGGCCGATAAGCTGATTGTCAAAGCTTTCGGCGTTGATCACCAGCAACCGCGATTGCCATTGGTGTTCAGCCAAAAAACTGCGTGTCGGCACGCCGGCGGACGCGGCGGAGGTTGCCGCCAAGCTTGCGGTTAAGCCGGCAGCGAAAAATAAGACAGGTGTTTTCATGTAAAGGTTACGCGCTGAACGGTGACTTGGATTGCATCGAAAATACAGAACGCCGCCAATCGCGTCTGGCCTTGTTATACCGCAGTGCCTGAAAACCCAAGTTAAGGTTTGCGGTGCCCAATGGCGGCACAAAAAGGGCCTGGCTTGTGCCAGGCCCTTGCAGCGTTTATTGCCGGATCAACGCCTAGACGATGATCCAATCACTGGCGGTGATATTGCTTGCGGATTGTCCGATCAAGGTGATGGAGAAAAGCTCGCCATCGGTGATGAACAAATTACCATCCGCTGTGTCAGTGAGGGTCAGAGTTTGGAAGAATGTTTCCACCGAGTCAGCTTGTGACCAAGAAACCATGAATTTATCTTCGCCACTGGTGAAGTCTTCCACCGTGTCACTGCCGTCCTCGCCAAGTGTGAAATGGAAGGTGTCGGAACCAAGCCCGCCATAAAGCGTGTCATCACCGGCACCACCATTGATAAAGTCACCGCCGGTTCCGCCGGACAGCTGGTCATCACCGTCACCACCATGCAAGGCATCGTTGCCCGATCCGGCGTGTATTGTATCGTCGCCGTCACCACTGTTGATGAAGTCACCGCCATCACCGCCGGATATTAGATCGTTACCGGTGCCACCGTCTAAGTTATCGCCGCCAACACCACCGATCAGGGTATCTTCACCGTCCCCGCCAATGAGGTTATTGCGGTCACTTTGACTGACGATGACGTCATTCCCCGAACCACCGTCGAGGATGCCTTCTTCACTGCCGCCGTATATCTGGTCGTCGCCGGCCTCGCCATAGATATGATCACCGCCGGCATTACCGGAGATTTGATCATCCCCATCGCCGCCATAGACGACGTCGTCACCGGCACCGCCGGATATTAGATCGTCACCGGCACCACCGTCAAAGCTAT
>QCEM01000057.1 GCA_003280605.1 SAR116 cluster bacterium AG-355-O21
CCGATGCAGGACGGTTTGAGCTGGCTGCAGCAGCAGGCCGTCACGTTAACGGTTGCCGCCCGCCAGCCCGCCGATGAAAACGAGGCTGTGTTAAGGCAGGGTTTTCAAACCTGGTTCGATCAACAAGACCTGCGGCTGGACGCAAGCGATCCAGCGCAGCTTGTGGTTTTCCCGGAAATGGACAGCAACCCCGATGTGCCGGAAATTACCACGGCCTGTTGGGATATCCTGGATGTCTCCCCCAACGATCAAATGTGTGCCAGCTCCCGGATGGTGATCAAACGCAAAGGGGCCGCAAGCCCAACCGTCGCGGCCTGCACCTTACTGCCCTATGACAGCCGCTTTGATCTTGGCGAAACCTTAGTTGACGGGTCAAAAACAGTGTCGCTTAACCATCCCCATTGCGCCACGTTCTGCGTTCTTGGTGGTGCCTCGTGCTCTGGTTAAGGGGCCCTCAAAGCGGTGCTGTGGCGTCCGCCAACCAGGCTTGATCGGCAGCATCAAGATGTGGCGAGACGGATTGATAGACACGGTCATGATAGCTGTCCATCCAGGCGCGCTCGGCCGGGTTAAGCAGCGCAACATCGATTAACCGGCGGTCGATCGGAGCAAGCGTGATCGTCTCAAATGCCAGCATGTCGCGCTCGCCATTTGGAATTTTGACGCTCTGCACCAACACCAAATTTTCGATCCGAATGCCAAAACTGCCGGTGCGGTAGTACCCTGGTTCATTGGAAATGATCATTCCCGGCCGCAGCGCCGGTGAGCCGGGCATTTTAGAGATCCGCTGCGGGCCTTCATGCACTCCCAAGTAAGAGCCAACGCCGTGCCCGGTTCCATGATCAAAATCAAGCCCCACCGACCACAGCGGCGCACGGGCAAGAGCGTCTAGCTGGGTCCCTGTTGTTCCAACCGGAAAGACTGCTGTCGCAAGCGCGATATGGCCTTTTAGAACATGTGTAAAGCACGTCCGCTCGGCTGCCCCTGGACTGCCAATGGCGATGGTCCGGGTAATATCGGTGGTACCATCTAAATATTGCCCACCGGAATCGACCAAATAAAGATCACCACTTTGCAAATGCCGATTGGTTTGCGGGCTAACCCGGTAGTGCACAATGGCACCATTTGGCCCGGAACCGGAAATCGTATCAAAGCTCAGATCACGGAAATGCTCACCGTCGGACCGCAACTGGCTAAGTTTTGCAACCGCATCCATTTCGCTGACGGTGCCGTTTGGCGCATGCCGGTCAAGCCAGGCAAGGAAGCGGCAAACAGCGACGCCATCTCGTTTATGGGCGGCGATTGTGCCGGCCATTTCAGTGGCGTTCTTGCAGGCCCTCGGCATTTCAACCGGGTCATCGCTGTTCACCGCCGTGCCGCCGGCGGCAGTGACTCGCTCCCAGACCCAGGCCGGGCTATTGCCGCTGTCGATGCCGATCCGCGCACCTGCCGCCGACAGCTGATCGAGGGCGGCACCAAAAGCGTCGCGGTCCCGAACCTGCACATGATTGCCTAAATGCTCGCGTGTTGCCGGGGTTACCTTGCGGGGATCAATGAACAGATCAACTCCGGCGTTTTGGTGCAAAATGGCAAACCCCTGACTCAACGGCGTGCGCGGCACGTCACCGCCACGCACATTTAACAGCCAGGCGATGGATTCCGGTGATGTCAGCACAAAGGCTTGCAACCCATCGGCCGCGAGCCCGGCGGCCAAGTCTGCCCGTTTCGAGGCGCTGCTATAGCCGGTAAATTCATCACCATGGGCGACCATCGGCGTTAATGGATAGGGAGGTTGGCCGTGCCAAATCTGGTCGATGGGATTATCCGCCAGCGGCACCAAGCTTGCTTGGCGTTCAGCAAGTGCAGCTTCAAGGCGCTTTAAACTGTCTTGGGTGTGCAGCCAAGGGTCATAGGCCAGCTTGCCGCCAATCGGGAAAAACTCCGCCAGCCACGCGCTTGGTGGGGCGTCACTTATGTGCCGGGTGTCGTATAAATTGACATCCACTTGATCTCGCACCTGCAATGTATAGCGCCCATCGGTGAAGATCACAGCTTTCTCGCAGGTTACAATCGCCAACCCTGCCGAGCCATTGAAGCCGGTCAGCCATTGCAGACGTTCGGCACGGGCGGAAATATATTCACCCAAATGCTCATCCGAGCGGGGCACCAAAATCCCATCGACATGACAGACGGCAAGTTGCTCACGCAGGCGCTTGAGACGCAGATCCGATGTTTCCGCATCGTTCGGATGATCACCACGCAGCCCGCGTCTTTGCTGCAATTCCGAAATCACATCAGCGGGTAATTGAGCGTCAAGCATCGCTGTCCAACCGCCATCATCGGCGGCCATCGGAGATGCATTCACGCCGTCAATGATGGCGTCGATTGTGCCCAATGAATGGCCGCGAAGGGTTGTTTTCAAGGCTGTTTCCAGCACGGTATTTGCCGACATATCTGTTCTCTAACCCCGTCCAGAAAATCTCATCACTCGTGTTTAAATTGTTACTTCCAAAAACTTAACAACCAATATTTCACTAAGCATCCGCGTCTTACGCATCTCGGTAGCTTACAGTCATGCATTTTTTGCAATGCTGCGGTGCAAAATTACCGGTTTACTTCGCACCTGCAACAAACCATGTTGCGATCGTCACCAATTTCAACCGGGTCGAACCCGAAGGAGCAAGACCATGAAAATCATCGACACGATGCAATTTAACATTATGCCGCCATCTGACATCGCCAACCCACAACGTGAGTTTTATCGTCAGTATAACGCGACTTTCGCCAATCTCGAACATGCTGATTACGCCACCTATGCGGCCCGTGCCCGACGCTTACAAGGCCAGGCCTTCAAAGCGTTTTTCGGCGGTCTTTGGTCGGCGCTTTCGCATCACCTGCAGGTTCGTCGGATCGAAAACCAGCTTGCCGCTCTGCCAGACCGCACTTTAAGCGACATTGGGTTAAGCCGTGAGCAAATTCCAGCTGCCGCCCGTGGTGCCTACAAACCGCAAAGCGATCACATTCTGACAAATGTCGCCAATACAGGCCTGTCCAAGCACGCCGCCCCTGAAAACACCAAAGTGGCTGCTTAATCGTCTAACGCGACTTTTGCCCTCGGTGGTGACCCACGCAGCAGGACGGTGGCTTTAAGTGCCGCCGTCACTGCCTGCTGCGGCCACGCCCCAAAATCAATGTTGACCAGCCGCTCTGCCGAAACCGCCCTTGCGGATACAAGCCTTGGGCACGATGTGCGGCCAAGACCGCCGTTTCTTGATGACTTAACAAACCCGAAAGAACTGCCTGCCCGTGAGGGGCAAGGACAGTGGCCAAATCAGCGGCCATGCGCACCAAGGGCGCTGCCAGAATATTGGCAATCACCAAATCATAAGGCGGGCCACTGCGAATACGCGGGTGCCGGTAACCGGCATGCAGCAAGGTGGTAATCCGCGAGCGAAGCTGGTTTTGATCAGCGTTTGAGCGTGTCATATCAACCGACGCCGAATCATTATCGACAGCCAACACCGCTGCCGACGGCCATAGTTTTGATGCCCCAAGGGCAAGAATCCCGGTCCCTGTACCCATATCTAAAATATGCTTGTACCTGCGCTTTTTGGCCAAAGCCTGCAAGGCCCGAAGGCAGCCGGCCGTTGTCGCATGACTGCCCGAGCCAAAGGCCACTGCCGCATCAACGTGCAAATTCAACCGACTGCCTGCCGGCGGCGGTTGCAAATGACTGCCGTGAATGTAAAACCGGCCGATATCAATGGCCGGGAAGGATGCTCGGTTTTCCCGCAACCAATCACGCCTCGATTGATCCTCGATCGTCAGCTCGGGTGGCGGCATGCCGGCGGGGTCGGCGGCCTCACGAATGCAGCGCCGCAGCAGCTCAGCATCAGGTTTATGTTGCACAAAACCTTCAACAATCATCGGCGTGTGACTGGTAAATACCATTTCTGTCACGTCACCGGCGGGCAATTCCATAACCGCCATGGTTTCCAGATATGGACTTAAAGCATCTTCAAAAAAGCCTGCCGCCGCCGCTGGTACCTCGACGGCAACCCGCCAAAGCCCATGGCCATCGTCGCATCCAAGATCACGGCTGCTGGACAAAGCTCTCAACCACTTTTTTGCGCCCCGCCTTATCGAACTCAATATCAAGTTTGCCGCCGTCAACAGCAAGCACATTGCCCATCCCGAATTTTTGATGAAAAACACGGTCACCAACGTCAAATCGGCCGCTGGATTTTTGTTCAATCAAATAGCCCTGACCTTCAATGGTCGGCGCGGCTGTGGGCGCGCCCATCCCACGACGGCGGCCATAACCTGGGCCATGGCGGCGACCGGCAAACTCGGGACCGGCCCATTGGTCGGCATGTTGTGCCGCCGCCGGTGTGTTACCGTAAACCCCGGTGTCACTGTTTATCTCAACATGTTCAGCAGGCAATTCTTGCACAAAGCGCGAGGGAATTGCCGCTTGCCAAAGGCCATGCAGGCGGCGATTGGCGGCAAAACTTATCTCCACATGACGGCGGGCGCGAGTCAGCCCGACATAGGCTAGGCGGCGCTCCTCCTCGAGACCGGCGGCACCATTTTCATCCAACGCCCGCTGATTCGGGAAAACCCCTTCTTCCCAGCCCGGCAGGAAGACCACATCAAACTCCAAGCCTTTGGCCGCATGTAGGGTCATCAGCGAGACCTGCGCACCTTGGCTGGTCGTGGTATTTTCCATGACCAAGCTAATATGCTCCAAAAAGCCTGCCAGGGTGTCAAACTCTTCCATGGCGCTGACCAGCTCTTTTAAGTTCTCCAACCGGCCCGGGGCTTCCGGTGTTTTGTCCTTCTGCCACATTTCGGTATAGCCCGATTCATCTAAAACCAGGGCCGCAAGCTCGGCGTGATGCATGCTCTCAGCCAGCGTCCGCCAGCGATCAAAACTTGCCATCGCGGCAGCTAAAGCCCGGCGTCCTGCCGGCCGCAACTCGTCGCTGCTCAACAGTTCGTTTGCACAATGCATCAATGGCCGCTCGATCACCCGCGCCAAGCCATGAATCGACTGTAGGGTGGTTTTCCCAATGCCGCGGGCCGGCTTATTGATGATGCGCTCAAAAGCCAAATCATCGGCAGGTTGATGGATCAACCGCAAATACGCAATCGCATCGCGGATTTCCAGGCGTTCATAAAACCGGGCACCGCCAACCACCCGATAGGGCACCCCCAAGGTGATGAAGCGCTCCTCAAATTCGCGGGTTTGAAATCCGGCACGTACCAGGATCGCAATTTGCTCCAGCGGGGTGCCACGACGTTGATAGGCCTCAACCTCATCGGCAACCTTCCGCGCCTCCTCCTCACCATCCCAAAGTCCATGGATTAAAATTGGCTCACCGTGATCACCATCGGTCCACAGTGTTTTTCCAAGACGCTGCTCATTCTGGGCGATTAAGCCGCCGGCAGCGGCCAAGATGCGCGTTGTTGAGCGGTAGTTTTGCTCGAGCCGAACGATCACGGCGCCTGGGAAATCTTTTTCAAACTTTAGAATGTTACCAATTTCGGCACCGCGCCAACCATAAATCGACTGGTCATCATCGCCAACACAGCAAATATTCTTGTGGGCTTGGGCCAGTAACCGCAGCCACAAATATTGCGCCACATTGGTGTCCTGATATTCATCAACCAAGATGTAGCTGAACTGCTGCTGGTATTTTTCTAAGATATCCGGATTTTCTTGAAACAGCTTCAGGTTCAACAGCAAAAGATCGCCAAAATCTGCCGCATTAAGGACCCGCAAGCGTTCTTGGTAAAGCCGATAGATCTCATGCAAGCGGCCACCAGCAAAATCACCACTGTCAGCAACACCAACTTTATCGGGGGTTTGGCCACGATCTTTCCACCGCTGAATCAGCGTTAACACCATCCGCGCCGGCCATTTTTTATCGTCGATCCCTTCAGCCTGCAGCAGCTGCTTGATCAGCCGCTGTTGGTCATCGGCATCGAGAATGGTGAAGTTTGACTGCAATCCCACCAACTCGGCGTGGCGGCGGAGAATTTTTGCGCCGAGCGCATGAAATGTGCCCAGCCATAGTTGTTCGGCGGATGGCCCAATGATAGCGGCCACCCGTTCTTTCATCTCGCCTGCGGCCTTATTGGTGAAAGTCACCGCCAGGACATTCCAAGGTCGTGCCCGCCGCAAATTCAACAAATGCCCAAGGCGGGTTGTCAGCACCCGGGTTTTTCCCGTGCCGGCCCCTGCCAATACCAGAATTGGCCCGTCCAGCTTTTCGACAGCTTCGCGTTGGCTGTCATTAAGCACCGATAGGTAGCTATCAGCAGTCGCCGGCGGCACCGCCGGCGGCGGCGGCGCGGGGCGCATGATCGGCGTCGGGCTATCGCCGTCGTCATAGGAGAATAAATCGCTCATCTAGGCAAACTATCCCATTCGGCCGCCAATTCAATGCTTCTGCGCGGACGCCTGTTCCAAGCCCGTTTGCGGCCATCATAAACAACCAGCAGGCAGCCGAATCGGCATCGTTTGCGCCGCCGACACCGCTTTAGCGGTGCTTATTCGCCATGTTCTTCGGCCCGCATTCGTTCCATCGCCAGACGGTAGGCGCGAATCACTCGCTGCTCTTGCAGGCTGCCGATAAGTTGGCGGTCGATGTCATTGTCGACAACCGCGATCAGGGCCTCGGAGGTATCTTCAAAAACACTTAAAGCATGCTGCAGGTCGTCGCCGGCGGCAACCACCGCAGGTCGCTTACGGGCGACATTTGCCGCCGTAAGTTGGTCATCATTAGACGTGTCAAATGCTGCGCCACCAAGATCGGCTAAGCTGACGATACCACTTAAACTGCCATTTGCCTCGACCACGAAAACCGGCCCTGGCGACGCCGCCAGTAAGCGCGCGCGAACATCATCTAAGGGTGCATCGCTCAACACCGTTATTGGTGCGTCATGCATATATTCAGTGACCTGCATTGCTTTCAGCAAGCCGGCTTCATGGGCGCCGCTGAGGTTTAATCCGCGGGCAGCAAGTTGATCGGCAAAAAATGACGGCGAATGCAACGAGCGTGTAACAATGGATGCGATCGACACCGCCACCATCACGCCAATGGTCATGCGATAATCGCCGGTAAGCTCAAAAATCATCAAAATGGTTGAGATCGGCGCGCCCAGAACGGCTCCTGCAACGGCACCCATGCCAATCAACGTATAAGCGCCCTGATCGGAGGCCAGCTCTGGGAACGGCATCGCTGCGATCAGCCCAAAGGCACCGCCAACCATGGCCCCCAGAAACAATGACGGGCTGAACACCCCACTGCCGAAGCCACTTCCAAGACAGACCGAGGTGGCGATAATTTTTACCACCACCAAGATCATTAACATCCACAGCCCATATTGCGCTTTTAAGGCATTATCTGTGGCCTCATACCCAACCCCTATCAGTTCCGGAAATAGCAGCGCCAAAAGGCCGATGAAAAGACCCGCAAGGCCGGGGAAAAGCCATCGCGGCAGTTTGCTTTTTTGGGTGATTTTGGTGACCGTGGTGTCGACCGCCATGGTCATCCGCATGAACCCAATCGCAACCCCGGCCGAGACCAGACCAAGCAAACCAAAGGCCGGGAATTCCCAAAGCGACTGAATGGCGCTCTCCGGCAGAATGAATGCCGTAACATCCCCAAAATACATCCGTGAAATCAGTGTGCCGCCAACCGAGGCAATGACAATTGGTGCAAAAGCTGTCAGGGCGTAATGGCCAATGACAACTTCTAAAGCAAAAAAAACGCCTGCGATTGGGGCATTGAAACTGGCCGCAACAGCTGCCGCCACACCGCAGCCAAGCAAGGTCCGCGACTGCGGCCGGGTCAATCGAAACGGCCGCCCCAACCAACTTGCGATTGCCGCCCCAAAATGCACGACCGGCCCTTCCCGGCCAACCGAGGCACCGGCCCCCACCGATGCAGCGTTCACCACAGCTGCCGCCAGACCTTGCCGCAGCGACATACGCCCGGCATGCAAGGCATTGGCCTCGATCACATGGGCGACACCTTCCGGCCGCCCACCTGGAATAAAGCGGTGCGTAAAATATCCAATCATCAAGCCGCCGATTGTCGGAGCTAAAATGATCCGCCATGCCGGCTCTGCGGCCAGCCCGGTAATCACCCGTTCACCTGAAAATCCCAGAAAAAACGTTTGCGACAGATCGATCATTTCCCGGAAAATGACGGCACCGCAGCCTGCTGCCACCCCCACCAAAACAGCCAGGATATGAATCGCCAAATGCTCGCTTTTGATGGTTTGCGAGCTGGCATTTAGGAGCCGCTTAATGGGCACAAACAGCATTGTGCAATTTCCTTTGGCGCTGGCCTATTGCGGCAGTGTGGCAGGAATACAGCGCAACTGAAAGCCCTCAGCGTAGTAATGATATCCGCCGCCCTGCGGCACTTGGGCGAGGCACGCCGGCATGTTTGGCGACGGCTGCCGCAACCGCTGCGGCGCGCGCCTCAGGGAACGGCACCATCCGCCGCTTGGCGGTATCGACATGCAGCCCGAGAATCTCGTTTGTGGCCGCCAAATAGCCGTCGGTCGTATGATACATCTGGTGGAAAAAATGCACCCGCTTCGCGTCACTGCCAAGAAGCTGCGTGGTGATGGTGAGCGGATCACCTGACACCACTTCACGGTCATAAGTGACATGCGCCTCGACGGCAAAAATTGAAGCGGCGTTTGCGGTCACATAGGCTTCGCCGAGCCCCAGGCGATCAAACATGTTGTCGGTCGCCTTATCAAAAGCCAAAACGTAATAGGCGATGTTCATATGACCGTTATAGTCAATCCAGGCCGGATCAACAGCTGTTTGAAAGCTAAAAAGCTCTGACTGGTTCATGGTTGTGTCTTTCATCAAGGCATGCCAGCAAGTAGGGAAGCAGGCCTGTTATTGAAGGATAATTCTGTGTCATTGTCACGTGGACTTGAATACCTCGGTCGCCACGCAACCATTTTTATGGCCACCGGGTTTTTGTTTGGGTTGTGTTTGCCGCCACTCGCCGAACTTATTCGGCCCTGGCTGACGGCATTGATTTTGCTGTTGTTGATCGTTGTTTTGTTGCGCATCAACTATGCTCAGGTGATCACCCAAATGCAGGCCCCGGGATTGCTTCTTATTGCCCTAGTTTGGCTGCTTGTCGGCTCACCGGTATTGATTGCCTTGGGGCTAAAATACATTCATCTCAGCCCGGAAATTGCGGCGGCCGTAGTGTTATGGGCAGCCAGTCCGCCCCTCGCGTCCGCCCCAGCGGTCGCCTTATTATTGGGCCTCGATGGTGCTGCAACGATCCTCCTGACAATCGGCGCGACGATCGTTTTTCCCCTCACCTTGCCATTGGTCGGCGCCTATATTCTCGACCTCGATCTCGGTGTCTCACCGTTAGATTTGGGCCTGCGGCTGCTGATTATGATTGCCGGGGCGATGGCGGCGGCGGCGCTGCTTAGCTGGCGCATCGGCGTGGCGCGGCTGCAAACTCACAGCTTGCGGATTGATGGCTTGATTGTGATCATCTTATTTCTGTTTGGAATCGGCGTCATGGAGGGCGCCGCCGACGCGCTTGTGGAGTCACCAGCACTGGCCATAACTTTGCTGATAACCGTATTTGCAGCCTCGGCAGGGATGGTTGCGCTTAGCACGCTCTTATTTCTGTGGACCGGCCGGCGCACGGCCGGCGGAATCGGCTTTATCAGCGGCAATCGCAATTTTGCCATCACCTTGGGCGCCAGCGGCGCTTGGCCGGCGGAATTTTTTCTTTTCTTTGCGGCCCTGCAATTTCCTATCTATTTGCTGCCACTACTGCTACGGGTGGTCACTAACATGTTCGGGAAAGTTTCCCAAAAACAGGCGAAGAAATCTGATCAGAATTAATGTTTTTATGCTAGTCTCCGCGCAAAGGTTCGTGAGATTCGTTGATACCCCTTGCCAACACCGTGTTGTGGTATAATTTTGCAAGCTATGAGATTTTTGCACTGTCACAAACTGCACGTGGTCTTAACCGCATTGCGACGTTGCGCGCTGATTCTCGTTGTTCTTGGGGCGGTAACAGGCTGCACATCGCTGTCACAGCAGCAGTCAAATAGCACATCTGCCGCGGTTTATGATCCCATTGAACCCGTGAACAGGATTGTTTTTGCGTTTAACGATGCTGTCGATGTGGTGGTGATTCGGCCGATTTCGATCGTTTATGCTGATCTCTTACCTGACCCTGTTAAAGACAGTGTTCGCTCGTTCTTACGCTGGCTGAAAAGCCCGATTATTCTGGCAAACGAACTCTTACAAGGCAATTTGGACGCGGCATCGGCGACCACTGAGCGGTTTTTTGTCAAAGCTGCGTCGCTGGGGCTGGTTGAGGCGGCAGACGCCGAACAACCGCCCTACCGTTCGGAAGATTTTGGGCAAACTTTAGCAGTCTATAATGTCGGCGCCGGTCCTTATTTGGTTTTGCCTTTTATTGGCCCATCAAACCTGCGCGATCTGATTGGCACTGTCGTTGACAGCATAATCGACCCTTTGGCCACACCGGTGACGGTGCTTGATCCACAGAAAACCGCAGCGACGTTGTCCGTTTCGCGGCAAGTACTAACCGGCGTGGACTTTCGCGGCGAAAGTTTAACCCAGATCGACGGCTTGAAACGGGAATCCCTTGACTACTACGCAACCGTTCGAACGATTTACAATCAACAGCGGGTGTCTGAAATTTTAAATGGTGAACAGCCGACAGGGGTTTCAACGCAGACCGACGATCAGCTATTCCAAAGTTTTGAGCCGACCGAAGACGGCGTAAAGCCGGCGCAATCAGGTCAGCCGGCCGTGGACAACTAAGGTCATCTGCTCATGCGACGTGCACTAAAGATGCTGTCTGTCAGATGTGTTGTTACCATCGTTTTTCTGGGGTTTTTAAGCGCAACGCCAACATCTGTCGCCGCTGAAGCAGCAACCCGCCAAGCAGCAATGATCGTGCAGGACTTCAGTGATCAAGTTCTGCAATTGGTGACGGTAAAAGATATCAGCGACGCCGAGAAGCGGGTGCGTTTTCAGGGCCTGCTGAATACCTATTTCGATGTCCCCACAATTGGTCGATTTGTTCTCGGGCGTTATTGGCGGCGTGCATCGGCGGCAGAAAAAAGCCGATATCTGGGCGTATTTGCAAAAATTACGGCGCATAGTTTCGTCAGTCGGTTTAGTGAATACGACGGTCAGCTACCCCGCTTTATCTCCGCCAGTCAGATCGACGATCGGTATATCATCGTCAAAACCGAGATTTTTGATCCCAATGGCGGATCTCCACCATTTCAGGTTAATTGGCGTGTTGTTGCCAACAAAACGCCCATGAAAATCATGGATGTGGTGATCGAGGGAGTTTCTTTAAGCATCACCCAACGTGCTGAATATGCAGGTTTCATTCAGCAAAATGGTGGCCGTGTCGCGAACTTGAACAGTGCTTTAGAGAAAAAACTTGCCGAGCTAAAGTAGTCTCGTCATAGTTGTGTGATCATGGCTGAATACACGCTTTACTAGGGTCCAAAAATGGGTAGTACCGCTGTCCAAGCGGCGCTTATTTCGGCCGATCTCCCGCATCAATTGGTGCAGGTAAATTTTGGAAATTCAGAACATAAAACAGCTGAATATAGGGCCATAAATCCGGCCGGGAAAATTCCTGCCCTGCGCTTACCTGACGGCACGGTACT
>QCEM01000058.1 GCA_003280605.1 SAR116 cluster bacterium AG-355-O21
ACCGGATTGGCGCTGGATGCTGAATCGCGATGACTCGCCCTGGTATCCAAGCATGCGTTTGTTCCGCCAACCGGAAGGCGGAGCGTGGGAACCTGTCATTGCAGCGGTAAAAGCCGCGCTGCACCAAGAGATTGAGCAGCGGACAGCTTAGCCACGCCCTTGGCCAACAAACCGGCCCGCGCCATCCGGGCGATCTAAACCGGCGTGATTAGCGGCCACCGTTAGCAGCTTTTCAAGCACCGCTGGTTTTGCCGGGACAGCTTTATTAGCACCTTGATCCACATGCAGCATCATATGTTCGCCGGTGGCCAACAACGATCCATCAACACCCCGGTGGAGCGCATGAAACAAATGCATCCGTTTTGCGTCGGCAGATATGACCTGACTGGCGACCACCAACGGTTGATGAACGCTCACCTCGTTTAAATGGCGGATATGGGTTTCAACGGTGTAATAAGAAAACCCACTGGCTAAATACCCGGCATCCACGCCGATATGCCGCATGATGGCGTCATTCGCGTCGCCAAACACCTGTAAATATCGCGCCTCGGTCATATGACCGTTATAATCAATCCAGTCAGGCTGAACCGTGGTGCTGTGCAAGCGTAGCGGCTGACAGGGATCGGCGTCAGCGATGGTTGCGGCGGCGCGGTCGCTGGCGCTGGCCGCTTGCCGTGTTTCATAAGCCTTCAACGTGGCACCGGCCGCGTAATCAAAACTCCGCAAGGACTGCATGATGGCAACCAAACAGGCATCGCGCAGCTGTTCCAATTCAGCGATCGACTTGTTGGCGCCCTGGGCCTGGGTTTGAGCAACCATCTTTTCAATCAAATCAGCGCTTAGCTCGGGCGCTTCAAGCTTGGTCCAGGGCAGCTTCAAAGCCGGTCCAAACTGTTCCAGCATATGACGCATGCCGTGATCACCACCGGCCAGATGAAAGGTTAGACATGTTCCCATGATGGCCCAACGCAGCCCCGGCCCGTAGATCACCGCTTGATCCAACTCATCGGTCGTTGCAACCCCATCGTTCACCAAATGCAGGGCTTCGCGCCAAAGTGCCTCTTGCAAACGGTCAGACAGATGGCCGTCAATTTCTTTGCGGACATGCAAGGGATGCATCCCGATTTGACGGTAAAATGCCATCGCTTGGGCGATCACAACATCGCTGCTACGCTTGCCTGCGACCACTTCCACCAACGGCAGCAAATAAACCGGGTTGAAAGGGTGACCGACGATCACCCGCTGGGGATTCCGGCACTGCTGCTGCAATATGCTTGGCATAAATCCCGAGGTGCTGGAGGCGATGATCACATCGTCGCCGGCAAGGTGGCTAACGTTGACCAGTAAATCTTGCTTCACATCCAAGCGTTCAGCTGCGTTCTCCTGAATGAAATCTGCCTTTGCGACAGCTGCTTGCAAGTCATCGGCAATGTGTAATTGGCCAACAGGTCCAGCGGTGACCATCGACAATTTCGCAAGCGCCGGCTGGGCTTTGGCAATCGCCGACCGTAGTTTTTCCGCAGCCGCCGGATCCGGATCATAAGCAATAACGTCAATGCCGTTGAAAAGTAACCGCGCGGCCCAACCGGCACCAATCACGCCGGTGCCAAGAACGGCCACTGTTTTCACGTCTGATCCTGTCATCTCCGCCCCCGTTTCACGCTGTCACCACCGACGCAGCACAGCCGCATATAGCTATTCGATGCCACCGCCTTGAAAGGCTATTTTGCGCTTATTCAGGGCACCAAAGCGTTGTACTATGGCGGTGTCAGAAATATCAGGTTTCCGTCTGCTGGCCAGATATTTTTCGACCCCTTAGAGCGTTTCCATAACCTGTAAATTTAGGTGGTTGCCATGCATATCCCGCCTCCTTTTCGACGCGATGATCCGGCCGCGCTGCAGAGTGCGATGCGGCGTTTTCAAACGGCAACCTTGGTCAGTCATGGCGCATCCGGACTGATGGCGACACATGTCCCGATTGAGGTAGCCGAGTCGCCGTCACCATTGGGTCGCTTGCGGTGCCATTTTGCGCGCGCTAATCCACATGCCGAAATGATTGCCGAGGCCGATGAAGTGCTGGCCATTTTTCACGGGCCGGAAGGCTATATTTCACCCAATTGGCACCCCTCAAAAGCACACAATAGCAAGGTCGTGCCGACCTGGAATTATGCCACCATTCATGCCTATGGCACGGCCAAGAGCTTCACCGATCCGAACGCGCTTCGAGCGCTCGTCGGCAAGCTCACCGATCGTTATGAGGCGCGGCAAGCAACGCCATGGTCAATTGATGATGCGCCGGATGATTATATCGACAGCATGCTGTCGGCGATCATTGGCATCGAGATCACCGTCAGCAGGCTTGAGGGTAAGTGGAAAATGTCGCAAAACCGTTCTGCTGAAGACCAGCAGGGGGTTATTCATGGCCTGCAGGCCCAAGGCGATCCCGGCAGCCTCGCATTGGCCGATGAAATACAGAAAAAGATATAATCGCCGCTAATCGCTTGCAGTTATGTCAATAGCCAGGTCACACTAGCAACATGTATGTCCGTGCATGATCTAGCCGAAAAGGAATGCTGCTGTGACCCATGGGATGATTTGTGCGGCCCAATCTGAGGCCGCCGACGCCGGTGCCGATATCCTCAAACTGGGCGGCAATGCTGTTGATGCAGCGATTGCCTGTGCTTTGGTGCAAGGTGTTGTTGATCCGTTGATGTGCGGCATCGCCGGTTTTGGCAGCCTGCAGTTATATCTACCGGCAGAAAATTTGCATACCTGCATCGATTTTCACGGCCGCGCGCCGGCGGCCGCAACACCGGACATGTGGCAGCACTTGATTGAGGGGGAAACACGCGATGGTTTTGGCTTTGTTCTAAAGGGCCGCGTTAACGACCTTGGCTATCAAGCAATTTCGACACCTGGAAGCCTGAAAGCCTACGCCGAGGCGCATTCGGCCTATGGTGTGTTAGATTGGAAAACCGTCGTTCAGCCGGCCATTGATTACGCCCGTGACGGCTGGCAAGTCCGCCCACATGTGCATTTTTGGTGGAGCATCCGGGAGCAGTTTGGGCGCACGCCAAACCCTGAAAGATTGGCTTTTTCAGAGGCCGGCAGGCAGCTTTATTGCCGCCCCGACGGGCAACCGCGGCAGGTTGGCGAATGGATTAAAAACCCCGACTTAGCGCGCACCCTGACACGCATTGCCGAAGATGGTGCAGAGAGTTTTTATCACGGTGAAATCGCCGACGAAATTGCCAAGGATATGGCCGCCAATGGGGCTTTGCTGTCGATCCATGACTTGAACAATTACCAAACCCAGCGCGCGACGCCCCTGCGGGGCAGTTATCGCGGCTATGATATCGCCACCAACAACCCACCCGGCGGCGGCATCATGCTGATCGAAATGCTGAATATGCTCGAGCATTTTGAGCTCGCCGAATTAGGCCATAATAGCAGCGAATATCTGCGTATCGTCAGCGAGGTTATGAAGCGTGCCACCCATGACAAAGATACCTTTGTGGGCGACCCTAATTTCTTTGATGTCCCGGTCGCACGGCTGACTGACAAAGACTATGCCGGCACCCTGGCCAAGGCCATCAAGGCCGGTGAAATTGCCGAAGTGACGCGCTTCACCGGCGCCCCTGAGCCAAAAGATACAACCCATGTTTCGGTCGTTGATGAAGCTGGCAACGCGGTCACCATGACACATTCTTTGGGGATGCCGTCCGGGGTCATCAGTCCCGGTCTTGGGTTTATGTATAATGGCTGCATGGGGGTGTTTGATCCGCGTCCTGGGAATGCTGATTCAATTGCCCCAGGCAAAAGCCGGTTTTCCTCATTATGCCCAACGATTATATCCAGTGACGGCGCCCCCTATCTGGTGATTGGGGCACCGGGCGGAACACAGATTGCCATGGGTGTTTTGCAAGCGATTTTGAATGTCATCGATTTTGACATGTCGATGGTTGAAGCTGTCTCGGCACCGCGGTTTTCCGCGACCAGCAATCTGATCGATGTCAGCAACCGCATTTCCCGCCAGGCAACCCGGCCTTTACAGGCCGCCGGCTACACGGTCGAGCGCAGCCCGCACAGCTTTGGCTTTGCTGCCGTCCATGGCATTAAGATCATGCAGGGTAAATGGCAAGGCGGCGCCGACCCCGGTCACGACGGCATCGCGGTTGAGGTTTAAGACGTCGAGGCGATTTGATGTTTGGCAATAAAGCCGGGGTCAAAAACCAGGCCATGGCCTGGGCGTTCAGGCGGCGTATAAAAGCCGGCCTCGGGCAGCACCGGGTCAACCCAGGCATCGTCCAGCCAATTGACATATTCAAGCATCTCACCATTGGGGATTGAGGCCATCAATTGAACCATCAATTCCGGGAATAAATGTGGTGCCAGACGGGTTGACCAAGCATCGGCCAAAACCGCTATTTTGCGCAATTCGGTTAATCCACCGCGCATGACGTCAGGCTGTAGAATTGGGATCGACGGGGCGGTAATCAGCGACCGAATGTCATGCCGGTTGAAATTATTTTCACCGCCGACCACGCGGATATTTAAGGCTTCAGCAATACGCAAATAGCCATCCACGTCTTCCACCGGAACAGGTTCTTCGAGCCAATAAATGTCATAATCTTGCAGCTGCCGGCCAACCGCAATCGCTTGATCTGCGGTCCAGCCCATATTGATGTCAATCAAGATCCGGATGTCCGGCCCCAGCGCTTTGCGCATCGCTGCGACATTGGCGACATCGGCTCGGTCACCATGCATCAAACCGCATTGCATTTTAATGGCCGTGAAACCGGCATCCACATACCGCTTGGCTTTGTCGATCATACCGTCGCCGCCAAGTCCGCGCCAACAGCCACTGCCATAGGCCGGAATGCGGTCGCACGCCTGGCCCCAAAGACGGTGCAGCGGCATGTTTGCTTGCTTGCCGATAAGATCCCAGAGGGCAATATCGACAGCGGATTGGGCCATCATCGACACCCCCATCCGGCCAACCCAATAACTGCCACGCCACAAATCCTGCCAAATCGCTTCAACGGCGCTGGCATCACGGCCAATAATCGCCGGTCCAATCACCTCATGCAGGAAACTGGCAATTGTCGCGATGCCCGGCCCCAACAACAGCAGATAACCCATGCCAACCATGCCGTCAGCGGTTTCGATCTCAACGATCAAAATATCTCTTGGGCGCGAGAAGCTTACGCTGAACTGTGGTGGTTCAACCCACGGCGCTTGTAAGCGCGTTATGCGCATTTCTTGAATCACCATTGCTTCCATCCCTTGACCTCTTCCGCGGTTGCGTTACCGTCGCCCGCAGGTGGCCAATGGTCAAGGCCCATGACACATCACTTGAAGGCGACGGGTTTGTTATGAATCAGGCTAAAGTTTTAGAAACCATTGCCAAGCCGTATGGCGCGCGACCGGCCATCTCGGTTGGCACGGAGGTTTATCTAACCTATCGGCAGATGGCCGATAAGGTTGCCTGTCTGGCGGGCGGTATGCAGGCGCAGCTTGGTCTGCAAATTGGTGATCGGGTGGCCTTGGCCATGAAGAATTGCGGCGATTATTATCCGATTGAATATGCGTGCTGGCATGCCGGTCTTGCCTCGGTGCCGATGAATGCCAAACTGCACCCACGGGAGATGGCCTATATCCTGGAAAACAGTGGCGCCCGGGTGTGCTTTGCAACCCCTGATTTGGCCGCCGAATTAACCGCCTTGATCGACGAAATTGAGACCTTAGAAGAAGTTGTCGATATCACCACCGAACGTTTTGACGGCTTGCTCGCTGCGGCACCAATTGCGGTCCAGTCGGTGGAACCATCCGATCTGGCATGGCTGTTTTATACCTCCGGCACCACAGGTCGCCCAAAGGGCGCGATGATCACCCACCGAAATATGATGTCTTGCACCATGAATTACTATGCGGACATTGATCAGGTCACCCCCTATGACACCATGATCCACCCCGCCCCGCTAAGCCATGGTGCCGGCATTTACGGTGTTGCCTTCATTGCCAAAGGTGCCAACAACGTGGTCCCCGCCAGTGGCGGCTTCGAGGTCACGGAGACACTTGATCTGATCGCCCATTGGCCAAGCTGCAGTTTCTTTTTTGCGCCAACAATGGTCACCCGCTTGATTTCCGCGCCGCAAATCCATGACGCCGATACCCGCAATCTGCGCACCATCGTCTATGGTGGCGCACCGATGTATTATGAGGACACCCGCCGCGCCCTTGATATTCTCGGCCCAAAACTGGCGCAAGTTTATGGCCAAGGCGAAGCCCCAATGACCATTACCGGGCTGTCACGGCGGATTTTTGAAGAAACTGAAAATCCCGATTACGAAAAAATTATTGCCACCACCGGACTGGCCCGAACCGATGTGGAAGTCCGCGTCGTTGATGCCGACGGCACAGAATTGCCTATCGGTGAAACAGGCGAGGTCATCTGCCGAGGTGACGTGGTCACTCCCGGTTACTGGCGCAACCCGGAGGCCAATGCCAAAACTTTCCGCGACGGCTGGCTGTGGACAGGTGATGTCGGCAGTTTTGACGCCGACGGTTACCTGACCTTGAAAGACCGCTCAAAGGATATGATCATTTCCGGCGGCACCAATATCTATCCGCGTGAGATTGAAGAGGTATTGTTACGCCATGACGCCGTCTTAGAATGCGCGGTGATTGGCCGTCCACATGCCGACTGGGGTGAAGAAGTGGTCGCATTTATCAGCTTGCGGCCCGGCCATAAGGTCAGCCCAGCGGAATTGGATCAACTGTGTCTGGAAAACATTGCCCGATTCAAACGCCCGAAGGCCTATCATTTTCAGGCCAATTTGCCAAAGAACAACTATGGTAAAATACTGAAAACCGAACTTCGGCAAGTTGACCAAGAGATCCTGGCAAAAAGCGCCGCTGATTAGGCTATTGTGCCGCCTCTTGAGCGGAGGTGAGTTGCCGGCGCACCAGTTGGGCATATAAACCTGCTTCGGCCAACAAGCTTTCGTGATCGCCTTCAGCAACTAAGCGGCCTGCTTCCAGAACCACAATCTTGTCGGCGTCGCGCACCGTTGACAAACGATGGGCGATTACAATGGTGGTGCGTGCCGACGTTAACCGATCCAAGGCACCACGAACCAATTGTTCGTTAACCGCATCCAAATGCGAGGTCGCCTCATCTAAGATCAAAATTGGCGCATCTTTCAAGAAGGCACGGGCAATTGCCACACGCTGCCGCTGACCACCGGAAAGATTGGCGCCGCGCTCGCCAACCCGAGCCTCTAAGCCGTCCGGCAAGCTTGCGAGCACGTCATCAAGCGCTGCTTGCGACACCGCCGCCATCAACTCAGCTTCGCTGGCATCGGGTTTGGCGATCAGGATATTGGCCCGCAAGCTGTCATTAAAAAGATAGGTATCCTGCGCGACCAGAGCGATCTGGCTGCGCAAATCGGCCAAGGCATAATCACGCAGGTCATGGCCATTCAGGCTGACCTGACCGGCGCTTGGATCCCAAAACCGCATTAGCAATTGCGCCAAGGTCGTCTTGCCGGCACCTGAGGTTCCAACCAACGCCACAGTGGCACCGGCAGGAATCTCTAGGCTTACCCCCGCCAAGGCTTTGGTAGCCGCGCCCGGGTAAACAAAGTCAACATGATCTAACCGCAGGGCGCCGCCACGCTGGCCTGACTGGGGGCCACCAGCAGCAGCCAAACCGGCACCATCGCGTACCGGCACATCTTCAATCTCGACCGCATGCACCCGCCGCGTTGAGCCCAACGTATCGGCCAATTGACGGCCAACTTGGGCAATTTCAGAAACCGGCAAAAATGCTGCTAACGCCAGCAGCGTCAACAGCGGTAAAATTCCGCTGTCGAGCTGCCCGTGGGCGGCCAACCACCCACCTGTGGCGACCACGGCTAAACCGCCAAGGCCGGTCAAGATCTCCAGCAAGGTTTGCTGGATCGTCAATTGATGGAAAAACGGCAAACGCAGCTGCACATGGGCGGTGCCCAAACGGTCAAAAGCTGCACCGCGTTCGGGTTCGCGTTGAAAGGCCACAATTTCCCCTAAACCTTGCACACTGTCGACGACATGCGCCCCAAGTTCACCGGCCGCCTCGCGCGCCCGTGAGCCTAAGTCGTCAACTTGCCCGCGCATTAATAACGGTGACACCCCCACAAGGATGAGAAACGGCAGCAATGCCAACGCCATCCACGGGCTATACCAGGCAAGAACGGCAACAATCGTGGCCGGGGCGAGAACCGCCACAAATGCAGGCGCAATGGTGTGGGCGAAAAAATACTCAACCAGCTCGATATCTTGTGTGGCGATGGCCATTAAATCACCGGTGCGGCGACGGACGAGATAGGCAGGTGCCAGTTGATCAAGTTTGCGAAAATACGCGATCCGCATTTCCGCCAACAGCCGGAACGCCATGTCATGAGCCAGCCAACTTTCCAGCCAATGCAGGATCCCGGCCAGCGGTGCCAGGGCGGCCAGGGCCCAAAGAAAATGCTCAAACCCGGTGCCGTTTTTCAGCGCGAGAATGACCAAGGCACTCAACACCCCAACGCCGACATAGGCAAGAACACGGCTGACACCAAAGAAAAAGGTAAGGCTGAGCTTGCCTTTCCACGGTCCAATTAAGCCCATCAAGATCGTGATTACCTGAGCCCATGACAAACCATCGGCTTTGACCACCCCTTCGGTCGGCATGGCAATCGCCCCGCCGGTGATATCGGCGATGGTTTCCGCCGGCCGCGGTCCGGCCACAGGGTCACTTTGATCGGCCAAGCGGTCGGTGCCGGCAGGCTGCCGCGCCTCCTGTGCCTGCTCGGCCATCAGCTGCCGATAGACACCGTCTTGCCACATCAATGCCGCATGGCTGCCGGCCTCCACGACCCGCCCATGGTCAATCGCCAAAATCCGGTCACAGCCAATCACGCTGGACAAGCGATGGGCCAAAATCATCACTGTTCGCCCGACCATCAGCCGTTCCAAGGCATCTTGTATAACGGCTTCATTTTCTGCATCGACTGCAGATAATGCTTCATCCAAAACCAAAATTGGGGCATCGCGTAACAAGGCCCGGGCGATGGCAACACGCTGACGCTGGCCACCGGACAGCTTAATGCCCTTCTCGCCAATCACGGTTTCATAGCCCATCGGCAAACTGGTAATGAAGGCGTGAATATTAGCCGCTTCGGCGGCAGCAACGACCGCTGCATCGCTGGCCTGCGGTTGGCCCATGCGGATGTTTTCCTCGACCGTACCGTGGAATATATAGGTATCTTGCGACACCACGGCAATCTGCCGACGGATATCTGCAAAACTGAGATCACGGAGATCATGACCGCCAATTAATACCTGCCCGCCATCCGGATCGTAGAACCGCAAAAGCAGTCTGACGATCGATGACTTGCCGCAACCGGACGGCCCAACAATGCCAATCCGCTCGCCTTCGGCGATCGCAAACTCAAGTCCCTGATGGGTTGACCGCGACGCTCCAGGATAGCTGAAATTGACATCTTTAAAGACCACGGTTGGTCTGAGATCACCGGCTGTTGACTGCCCCTCAACCACCGGCGGTTGACCATCCAATAAGCGGTAAATACCTTGCGCCGCAGACAGCCCGACCATGCCTTGATGCAGCACATTTCGCAGATCCCGCATGGGCCGGAAGACCTCGGTACCAAGCATCAAAATGATCAGCAGGTCGGTGAGCTGCATCGAGCCGTCGACGACCCGCCAGGCACCCAATGCCAAAGCTGCCGCAGCACCGATTGCAATGGCGCAGTCTGTTATCCCGCGGGACAGCGCATTGGTGGCCAACACCCACATCGTCGTGCGTTGCAAATCACGGGCTTTTTCAGCCAATAAATTGGCCCGCGACTGACTTTGCCCAAAGGCTTTCAATGTCGCTAAGCCTTGGATTGAATCAAGCAATTCAGCAGCAAACTTACCGTAAGCTTGCTGGCGTTCACGGGAACGGCGACTGTCAAATGACGTCCAAAGCGCCGGTGCGAAAAGCGCCACCACGGCGGCAATCAATAAAATGCTCGCCACCGGCAGATCAATCCAGGCCACGAACCCAAAAATCAAAATTGGGCTGAGGATTGAGACCGTTAATTGCGGCAGATATTGCCCAAAGTAGGTTTCAAGTTGCTCGACCCCATCGACCAGTGACAAGGTGACATCGCCTGACCGTTCGCGGGCCACATAGCCCGGCCCAAGGGCGGTAATTTTGTCAAATAAGCGACGCCGCAGCTGCACTTGCACCTTTGCCGCCGTGATATGGGCCACCACAGTGCGCCAATGCTCGGCCAAACCGCGGGCAATGATAACGCCGCCAACCGCAATAATGGGCAGCAGCAGGTCATCAAAGGAATCACCGCTGAACACCCGACCGATGAGCCAACCAAGGAGTGCCAAACGCGCCACCCCAAGCACCGTTGCCAAAAGCCCGATCGCTGCCGAGCCGGCGATCCGTCCCCGCACCCCCTCGGTGAATTGCCATAAACGGCTTTCAAAGTGCATCACGGCCCCCTATTTGGCGGTGTTTTGCTCAATCTTGACGGTTTTTAAAATAGCAAAATTAACGCTGCTCAACATGCGACCATTTATAAGGCACTGGATAAGAAAAAATCATGTCCAGAGGGCGCGATGCGCCTGCCGCAATCACTCACCCTGTCGGCAAGACATAGTCTTTAAACTGTTGGCGTAGCGTTAGCTTTGACACTTTACCTGTCGCCCCATGGGGCAGTTCTTCCAGAAAAACCACGTCATCCGGCAGCCACCATTTGGCAACATGACCGGAGAGAAACTCGATCACGGTTGCTTTGTCGAGGACCGCGTCCGGACGTTTCACAACCACCAACAGAGGCCGTTCATCCCATTTTGGATGGCGCACGGCGATCACTGCGCATTCGGCAATATCAGGATGCGCCATGGCAGCATTTTCCAAATCGATCGAGCTGATCCATTCACCACCGGATTTGACCAGATCTTTGGAACGATCAACAAGGGTCATAAAGCCCTCGGCATCAATTGAGGCAACATCTCCGGTGCGGAACCAACCCTCACGGTCAATTGCATCAGCGCTGGCCTGTTGATCATTGAAATAGCCAGCGGCAATCGCGTTGCCCCGCACCAACAATTCACCGACAGCTTTGCCGTCATGAGGCAAGCGGTCACCGGCGTCATCAACAATCTTTAAATCAACCCCATACATGCGTCGCCCCTGACGGGCTTTCATTGCCATTTGCGCGTCTTCCGACCGCTCCTGCATATGCGGTTCCAATAAGCCGAGCGACCCAACAGGACTCATCTCCGTCATGCCCCAGCCTTGGGTAACATCAACATCATAGGTCTTTTCAAAAGCCTGGATCATGGAGGCGGGCGGCGCGGAACCACCGATGGTGACGTGGCGAAAACCAGCTGATTTCCGGCCCCGCTTGTCCATCTCGGCCAGCAAGCCAAGCCAAACCGTCGGCACACCCCAGGCCGAGTCTACCTGCTCTTGGTCCATCAGATCAAACAGGCTGGCCCCATCCAAGGCACCACCTGGAAAAACCAGATGCGTGCCGGCAAGCGGTGCCAGATAAGGCAAGCCCCAGGCGTTGACATGGAACAGCGGTACCACAGGCAGAATTTTGCCACGCGGCCCGAAAACCGAAATG
>QCEM01000059.1 GCA_003280605.1 SAR116 cluster bacterium AG-355-O21
TAGGATGGCTTGAGTGTTAAGAAATGCGGCGGCTGATAAATCCCAATGATGTGTTAACACTGGTTTTTAATATGGAGAGGCAATATGTCTGTGAAAGTTGTTTTTGAGTTGAACTTACAAGAGGGAAAAACCTCCGATTTAGTGGAAATGATGCGTGGCGCATTTCCATTTACCCGTAAATATGATGGATGCGAGCGGGTGAACATCTGTGTTGGACAAGAAGATCAAACCCAAGTTATCCTGGTGAGCGAGTGGGCATCCAAAGAAAAATACTTGGCGTATGTTCAGTATCGCACAGACGATGGTTCTATAGCCAAAATCGGTTCTATGCTGGCTAGTGAGCCACGCTTATCAATCTACGACATACAAGACGCATAGCCAGATTGGGCTGTTGAGTACCCACCGGTATCGTTTTCTTTTTGAGGGATCACGGTGGGTTTTCTGCTGTCATTTCGTATGCGAAACAGCATTCTCATTTCGTGTACGAAACGGTGTGTTAGTGCGTTATATATACATCTGGAAAAGGTGCTTTTTAAATAGGTTGATTGGTGTCGCGACGATAAAAAAGTTACATACAATGTTTCATACAAGGTATTTAACTCATTGAATAAAAACAATAAAAAGACAGAAACGCGCAATCGTAATCCGCGTGTCGGGGGTAAGTCTCTCCTCCGCTACCATTTTTTAACATAAATCAATGGCTTAAATTTGAGTGTGTGATGCCGCCTGCGGCCCCCACCTGTGGTGCGGTTTTGCTGCCCAAGCCGAACTTTGACACTGTGACATTGTTGGCTGCTGACATAGGTGTTTTCAAACCTGCCCGCAGTCATGTGCCGGTGCTTATCAACAAGGGCAGGGACATAGGAGGCTGTGAGATTGACGTCATAAATCGTTGAAATCGCCTCCGCGACCTTGGCCATCACCGGGCGGATACCTAAACAGGCTCTTTTTCCGACACTCAAATCTTATACTTGAGCACCACGTTCTCAACGAGGTCTTCAACAAAATCGATGACCTTCGTGCGATTGATTTTCACCCCAGACGGATGTGCGCAGGAGTTCCTGACATCAAGCTTTTGATCAAGGATTTTACAAACATCGTTTGAGATGATTTTGCCACTCCGGCAGAACTCAATGAATTTTCCTTCCGGGATATCGCTGAAATCATCGCGTTGCTTGACAGCTCTTACCTTCACACGCCTATCGGTGTTGTTTGCGAGTGCAGCGTTAAAGTCGACAAGCTTATATTTGAGGATGTAGCCGAACAGATGGTTCACGGCCAATATCCAGGCCATAACAATCGTCGCCCGATTTGCACCTACCTCAAAGCGATCAAGCGTCTCCGCCAGGAACTCCTTTGAGCTTCCTGCAGGCATGTTGTGTTCAAGCGAACGCAACGTAGCACTCGTTTGCGAGATGGTTGACTCTGCGCCAAGCTTCTTGGACAGAGTTTCGCGCATATGCCGCTGCAGCCTATACCCATTGTCTGATTTCACGAAATTCTGTGGCTTTGGCTTGACTCCCTCAGCGAGACGAGTCGCTGTCGCTTTGGGCGGCACCAAATCGCAATCGCTGAAGCACTGATTGATCTCCTTAACGGTCGCTGCATCCTGCTTCAATTCGACAGTCAGAAAATAGACGAACAACTCGATCAGCGCCCCCTGCGTTCGCGCTATACTCACCGAGACGCTTCTTGAAGTCTTCGTAGACAGCTTTAACCAGCTCAACAGCTTCCCGTAGCTGATCCGCGTTCACGTTGATATACCGCTGTGTCTTGGAAATATGGCTGTGTCCAGCTAACTCAGCCAATAAACGCACGCCAACGCCTTTGTTTGCGAGCCGGGTGATGTAGGTTCTACGCCCGCTGTGGCTGCTCGCGTCTTTCAGGCCGCAGGCCCTATAAATCTCAGTGAACAGCTGGCACATCGTGTTGGCTGAGAAGCGCCCGCCCGTCTGGCTAGCGAACAATGGACCTGTGGGCTCGTCCAGCGTAATTCCGGCCCCCTAATCCGCTAAAGCGCGGCGCATGCGCCCGTTCAGGAACACCGTTCGGGTTTTGCCGCTTTTGCTCTGATCCGCGGCGAGCACGAACTGATAGCGCACAGCGCCGCGCCTGGTCGAACACCTCAGTAGTGCTTTGGCCGATATTAATGCCACCGGCCTGACCATCTTATTGGTTGAGCAAGATGTCACAACCGCCTTTGAAGTTGCCGAAACGGCCTTTGTGATTGAAACCGGCCGGACCACCCGCACCGGGCCAACATCTGAGCTGGTCAATGATCCAAAGATTCGCACCGCTTATTTAGGGCTGTGATGGCCGCAACGGCGTATTTTTATGCACGCTGTGCCGGCTGGCGATGAGCCACATGTGACAGGTGCATCAAGCCCTGGATTGTGGGCATCCCGACGATCACCGGCGGTGTTTATCGAGTTCTGCTGAATCAATTGTCAACCGAATGCCGAGCGCGCCGCTGTTGTCGACAACCGGAGATTTCCGGAGATAAATTTCCAGTGCTTGAACGGCGGGCTCATCAGCACAGGCCGACACAATGCGGGTGATCAGCCGTTCTTGCGTCTCATAATGGCCGTCGGCCGCCAAATTGGTGATTGTGGCGATAAGGGGATCGTAGTCAAAAACCGAGGCCATGTGGTCGGTATCAATCAGCACCAATCCAGGATCGATTGTTAACGTGAGGTCAAGGATATGCGCTAACGGGACAACATCATTTGGACCATAAGTACCAATATCCGTGGCTAATCTCAGGTTCGTTAATTCAACAGTGCTATGCAAATTTGCCTCCTGTGGGGGTGCCGCTGTGGCGGTCGTCCGGTCGAGTTTAAAGAGCGGCCAATGGTGCGGCCTGCGCGGGGCTTAATTCAGATCGATCTGATGGGCTTTGAGATGTTCTAAACTGACATAGGTTAAGGTCTTTATATTGGTCGCTCGTCGCCTAACACGCGGTGCGCAGCCTGCCTGTCGGGCCTGCTCCCAGCGCATCGCGCTCAAATACCAGCGATCACCGTCTTTTAAGCCTTGAAAGCGATATTCTGGTCGCGGTGTGATCAAATCGTTACCCCGGTCTTGCGAGAATGCCAAGTACCGGTCGTCAACAATCGCGCAGACGGTGTGACTGCCCACATCACCTGCTGCGGTATTACAGCAGCCGTCACAGAAATAGCCTGTCACCGGATCGGTCCCGCAGACCTCTAAATCTTTTCCAAGAACGTTTTTTGACTCTCTGACGTGTCGTTTACTTTTAGTTTCAGGGCGCCGCCAACGTCCAAGATAGACCGCTGCCGGCAGAAGGACATAGGCAATCGGGGTAATTTTATGGTCAGCCCGCAGGTGGTGACGTCGGGGCCGCCTGCGGCAGTAATTGGAGGCCCGGTCGTGGTTATCCGGTGGGCGACAGAAAAAGTGCTTCCAGGTCGGTGCGCTGACAGTTCGCTGAGTTGGCGTGGCCGCATTGGCTTGCCAGCTCAAAGTCACAAAAATCATAGAGTGCGGCGGTTGCCGGCAAACTGTGCCCGAAATTACTGCTGTTCAAGGTCTTGCCGAGGATATCCAGGCGATATCGAAAGCCGAATTTCTGGCCGCCGATGAAATCTGTATCTCAACCTCTTGCGGCGGTTTCACTCCATTGCTGCGCGTGAACCAAACTATCTTTGGAAATGGGGCACCAGGGGCGATCACAACGGCGATTCGGGAAACCTGTTGGCAGTGGATGATGGACCCGGATTATCGCACCGAGATTAACTATCCGTCGTGAGTTTGGTCGACCATGTGGGCCATTCGCTTTGGCCGCGCAGGCTGAGCTCATAAAACCCGGTTTGCGGGCGCTGAAACCAACCGTAGTGATTGTCTCGCATAATCGTCGTCGCCTTTGTAACGCCAGTAGCCTTGGCTACCGAAGCACCTTTGCTAACGCCGTTTTTGGCTAGGAATGCGGCACAATGAAGGGCATCCTGACGGTAGCCGGTAACCAATCCTTGGCGGGTGCTGCCGCCTTGGTTCGGATCACCACGAAGGCGGGCAAAGGCGTGCAGCAAACGGTCTTGTTTTTGAGTTGATTTGCGCGGTTTAAACGGCCCGGGGTCTTGGTGTACTTCCACCAAGCCGTCGCTTAGCCTGACCGTAATCACGCCCAGCCCCAAGCGGCGCGCCAGCTTTTTATTTTCATTCAGGGATTTCAAAAAGCGTTTGCCGGCCTGTTGTGGGACCGCAAGGTAAACATCATCGGTGATTGCTTGGCGGGCGATACATTGATGAAAAAGGCTCAAAGAAAAGGCGGTTTTCAGCTCAATAATCAAGATATCTTGATCGCCGCGCAGAGCGACGATGTCTGCGGCCCCAACTTCCGCTTTAACCGTATAGCCCTGCTTTTTAAGAAAGCTTTTCAGGGGTGGGTAAAGATCAGTTTCAGGCATCTAACAGACTGTTTCTTGTGCTTTACATGGCTATGTCTGAACGGCGCTAGGCAGCGTTCGGGTAACTTGTTTGATGCCCCTACCATAAGGTTGCGGCGGCAAAAACGCAAAAGCCTTGATGTTCCTAGCTTTAGGCGACAGGGTGTGCGCTTGGCCGCAGGAGCGCAAAACATGTCAGCCTATTTTGAAGAACTTGATTATCAATTGACCCCGCTTGGGCCGCTGTCTTTGCGGCGGCGGCGGCAGTTCAAGTTGAACATTGACGTGGTTGAAGTGATTCTTGGCGAGGCGTATTTGATGTCGGATCTTTTCACCGCTTCCGAGCAGGCTTTGGCGGAACAAGCGATCGCTGCATTAAGCGAAAAATCACCCGATATTTTGGTTGCCGGTCTTGGCCTTGGATACACCGCCGCGTCCGCGCTTGATCATCCGCAAGTTGCCTCGCTGACCGTGATTGAATATTTGCCGCCCGTCATCAGCTGGCACCAACAGGGGCTGCTGCCGATGGGTCGGCGCTTGATTGATGATCCACGTTGCCAATTGGTGGAAGCTGATTTCTTTCTGCAGGCGGCTGGGGCTGGTGGTTTGAACCCGCACGCCCCTGAGCAGCGTTATGATGCCATCTTAGTCGACATTGACCATAGCCCGGATTTTTTCTTAGACCAAAGTCACGCTGACTTTTATAGCCCGCAAGGATTGGCCAGGTTGGTGGCAAATTTAAAACCGGCGGGGGTTTTCGCGCTGTGGTCAAATGATCGCCCGGACCCTCGCTTTGTGGACCGTCTGGAGCAGGTTTTCAAACAGGCATGGGCGGCCGATGTGGTTTTTGAAAACCCGATCTTAGAAGAGGACTGCGCGCAGACCATTTATCTGGCCGCTACCTAAGCGACCATTGCTGCTGCCCGCGACACCTTTTTTCAAAAAAATCAAAATAAACTGAAATGTTTTCGACGGCCCGGACGTATTGCCGGGGTGAGTGGATTGACACCTCGTGTGTTACCGCCCTTCAACCTTAGCGATCAACAGGAGGCCTTTATGTCCAAACAAATAACAAATATCGCCGTTGCCACAGCGACGCTTGCGGCCGTTGCTGCTGTTTTTTGCCGCTGCGCCACTGACCGTGTTGCTGATGCGGCCTGAAGCGTCGGTCGGCCGCTGGCTTTATGGGGCGGCAGCGAGCTTGGCTATTTTGCCGTTGTTGGCGCTTGTGACTCTGTTCAACCTGCTGATGGATCATTGTTTCCATCATCAAAGGTCAAAGCCTGGTGCAATGCGTGGTCACAATTCCCAGTCTGGCGATAGGGGTGCTGTTGGCACAATTCATTGCCATGCGACGGGCGCCGTTACTCAACCAATTTTAGCCGGCGTCCTTGCCGGGGTTACAGCAGGTGCTCTTTCTGCAATGATTTATGCCATGATTTGTGCTTACGATTGCCCCGGGTTTAATGGCTTTTGGTTCGCTATCTGGATTATTATCTCAACGGCGATTGGCGGGCTTTCAGGGCGCTACGCATTACGATGGTAGGGGTGACTTCTCACCGGCATTGACAGCTTTGGTCAACCAATTCTCAGATGACGGCAATGGGCAAACCCAGGCAGCGCTATAGGCGCAGGACGGGTTAAATGCAAAGTTGAAATCAAGTTTCAAGCAGCCATCCGGCAGACAGCCAAGATCGGCGCCTTTGATGGTGTCCAGCAGGTATCGGCCACCATTGTAGACATTGGCGGCAGGATCTCGAAAGGGCAGAAACAAGCCGCCGCCATATCCTGTAATCCAATAGACGGTCAGCTCTTGGTTAAGTGTTGCCGCCAAACCGTCGGTTTTGCCCAGAGGTTTGATCCAGGTGGTGCCGTCGTTGCCGGTGTCCATGGCGATGGCGGGCGGGGCGGGGGCACATGGCTGAAGCTTGGCGTTTAAGCACCAGCTTGGATCATAATCAAATAGGATAGGTGCGGCGTTTCCGGCAGTTGGGCTGGCTGGATGGGATGAAAACAGCGCGGCTCGGCGATCTCTCCAATGCTGCCAGCCGGCCTTGGGCGTCGTCGTCCGGACCGTGGCATAGAGTGCAAAAATATGCCGTCGCCAATCGGCGATATCCATCTCAGTCATGGCAGCTCCTGCCCGTTATTGAGGTCGTGTTCCCTCAGGGTCAAATGGCAGTTTATCACAAAAACAGCATCATCCAGCAGCCCTGCCGAAAACGTCTTGCTGGCCGACCGGTTGCGGCGGTTGTATGGGGTCGAGACCGAAGTTGACCGGCGTTCAAATGGTCAGTTGCGGGTAATACCAATTCGGTCGATCGTACAGAAACCGATCGAGGCTGAACGCTGATTACTTGATCAAGGCCCGCCGCAACCCTAATGACAGCATTTCCATGAGGACCACCGTGATCAACAGAACGATGAAGGTTTAGGCAACGTTCTCCCAGTCTGTTTCGGTCCGCAAGGCACCTAGGAATTGCAGACCAATTCCGCCTGCGCCCATAGCAACGATGATCACTGCACCTTGGTTGTTGGATTCTAATGCCGGTTGATTGCACGCCTTCAATTTGCTTTGTATCGACGTTTTCAATGGTCTTGGACATTAACTCGCCCAGGGTCCCGTATCGGTAGAGCCAATCGCTAAAAGCCCACCAAGCGGTCCCATCCCAAAGGCCCGGATGAAGGTCAAACTCCAGATCAACATATCGATCCCGCGCAGGGCGTCGAATTAGCAATGCAGGCCAAAGCGGCCGGGCAGAGTGTTGCCGCGCAGCGCGGTTGGAATCATGCTGGTGGCCCGGCGATGTCAGCCATGGAGGAATATCAGCAGCGACGATGAAGGTGGCGGCGCAGCACTGCTTATTGTGGTGACGGCGATGAAAGTGCAGCATAGTATCTGCGCCCTAAAAGCGGGGCTGGCATGAACTTGAGCACGGCGGTTGATGAACAGTGCGCCGTCGGAAGGTTAATTTTATTGATTCAGGAAGAAATTGAAAAATAGGAGGCTCCAGGATGAAAATTTATCACGCACCCAATACCCGCTCTATTCGAATTGTTTGGCTTTTTGAAGAATTGGGACTGCCGTATGAGCTTGAGCTGTTTAAGCTTGGGGATGCTGCCATGCGGACCCCGGAATATAGAAAGGTTCATCCGATGGGCAGAGTGCCGGCACTACAGGATGGCGAGCAGGTGATTTTTGAATCTGGCGCGATCATTCAATATGTGCTGGCTCGGCACGCCGGTGGCCGCTTAGCACCGCGTGCCGACTCCCCTGAGTTTGCAAACTATCTGCAGTGGTTCCACTATGCCGAGGGGATGATTATGCCGCCGGTAAATACGTTGGTGGTGGAAACTGTTTTTCTGCCGCCGGAGAGCCGCAATGAGACTAATGTCAAACGGGCCACCAAGCTTTTGGGGCAAATGCTGGCCGCAGTCGAGCAGGGCTTGCAAGGCCGCGACTATCTTGCCGGTGACTTCACCGCTGCCGACATCATAACAGGCCAGGCGACAATTGTTGCTGCCCGTCTTGGTGGTGATATTTCCGATAAGCCGGCCGTCAGCGCCTATATCGATCGCTTAAAGGCGCGTGATGGCTGGCAGCGGGCTTTGGCTGCCGCCTAAGCCTGCCGGCGGGCGCATAGGCAGAGGTATTCAAATACCAAAGTCGCCGCCGCCAAGGCGGTAATGTCACTGACGTCATACGGCGGGGCGACTTCGACCAGATCCATGCCAATCCAGTTAATGGTAGCCAGACCGCGCAAGATTTCCACCGCTTGCGCGGTCGATAATCCGCCGACAACAGGGGTGCCGGTGCCAGGCGCAAAGGCGGGATCAAGGCCATCAATATCAAAGCTCAGATAAGCCTTTCGGTCGCCAACCGTGGCTTTGACCCTCTCAATCACGGCTTGCGGACCGTGGCTGTGCACCCAGGGGGCATCGACGATGGTATATCCGTGATTGTCGGGGTTATAGGTACGCAGACCAATCTGGATTGAGCAGGCAGGATCGATCAAGCCGTCATTAACGGCGTGATAAAACATGGTGCCGTGGTCAATGCGATCAGCATCATCAACCCAGCTATCGCTATGGGCATCGAAATGCACCAGAGCAACCGGACCGTGAACAACAGCATGGGCTTTCAGAAGCGGGTGAGAGACAAAATGGTCCCCCCCAAGACTGACCATAGAGGCACCGGCGGCAAGGATTTTGGCAGCATGGGCTTCGATCAAGGCGGGGATCTCATGGGGCCGGCCAGGGTCAAACACCAAATCGCCATAGTCAATCACGGCCAAGTCCTCAAAAACACTCACGCCGGAGGGGAAATGCGGCGCCCAAGCAAGATTGGCGGAGGCTCGGCGAATAGCTTGCGGTCCAAGCCGTGCCCCTGGTCGATGTGAGGTTGCAAGGTCAAAAGGGATGCCGGTGATGGCCACGTCAACACCGCTGAGATCATGGCTATAAAGGCGGCGCATGAAACTTAACGCACCGGAATACATCGGCTCGGTTCGCCGACCTTTCACTGTGCCGGCGGTGAAGGCATGATCGCCACGATCAAATTCACTCAGGTCACTCATGGTCCAAACCTTTCCAAGGTGCTGCTGCTGAGATCACCGCAGACTACAACATATCACGTAAGCGAAAATACAGCATCGCCAACACCAATGCCGGGGTTCGCAAAAGCCGGCCACCCGGAAAACGACGATGCGGAATACGATGAAACACGTCAAATCGTTCGGCGTCGCCGGCGACAGCTTCGGCCAGCAATTTGCCGGCCATCCCAGTAAGCGCAACACCATGGCCGGAAAACCCTTGGGCAAAGAAGCTTGCTGGCCCAAGTCGGCCAAATTGCGGCAATCTGTTGACGGTAATCGCCACCTGGCCGCCCCAGGCATGGGTCACCTTCACATCGGATAATTGGGGGAAATAAAACCGCATGGTGCGGGCCATGGCCTTGCCGATATCGCTTGGGTCAATCCGCGAATAACTGACCCGGCCACCAAAAAGCATTCTGTGGTCAGCCGATAAGCGGAAATAATTCAGCACAAAATTAATGTCGGCGACGGCAGCGTTATCGGCAATCAAGCTTGCGGCCCGCTGCCCCGCCAACGGCTCGGTTGCCATAATATAGGTCCCAACCGGCATGATCATTTGGTCCATCATTTTCTCTAGGCCATTTATCAAGGCATTGGTGCAAATCAGCAAATAATCTGCACTGAGGGTTCCGCCTGTGGTTGAAATCTGCGGTTTCGGCGCATGGCGTATGGCGGTGGCGGCGGTATTCTCAAAAATCGTCACACCGGCCTTTTGTGCAGCTTTCGCCAGCCCAAGGGTGTAGTTCAACGGATGTAAATGCCCACCGTCCGGATCAAACAATGCGGAGGTATATTTTGGCCCGGCGACGTGGTCTTGGACCGCTGCACCGGTTATCAATTGTAGCTGATCATCACCAAATTCCGCCGCTTCCTGCTGCCATGCCGAAAGTTCGCGCCGGTGGCGTGGTTTTAAGCCGACATGGTAGTGACCGGCGGCTAAGTCACAGTCAATGGCATGGCTGTGAACCCGCGCTTTAACGTCGGCAACCGCCTCACGGGCCATCGCCGAAAGCGCCTGAGCGTCGTCGTGACCGACCATCTTGGCCAAGGCATAAGGGCCTTTGTTGAAGCCCCCGATGATTTGTCCGCCGCTTCGTCCGGAAGCCCCAAAGCCGACGTGCCGACTTTCAATGACGGTCACACCAAAACCGCGCTGCGCCAAACAAAGGGCCGCCGTCAGCCCAGTCATGCCAGCGCCGATGATACAGACGTCACAGCGCCCGTCGCCCTGCAGCGTGGGATGTTGCGGCCGGGCGTTGGCACTGGCCCAATAATATGACTGCGAGCGGGTTTGGGAGCTCATGCAGATCCTAAATACCAAACATATTCAAAGGCGGTGATATGGCGGCGGAAGCGGTTTTGCTCGGCCTCAAGACAGGCCAGGTACACGTCTTTGAAGCCGGTTGGCAAATATTTTGTGATGTTCTCGGCATCGCTGAAATTAGCGGCAAGCACGGCAGCGTCTGGACGGCTGAAGGGCGCTTGATTATAGCCGTTGCCGGTGATCGCTGCGGTCGGTTGCAGTTGCTGGGCGATACCGTGCAAAATTCCTGTTAATGCAGCGGTAATAACCAGATAAGGATTGGCATCGGCACCGGCGACCCGATGCTCAACGCGGCGGGCATTGGCTGGACCTGCGGGAATACGAAAAGCTGTGGTTCGGTTGTTAAAGCCCCATTGTGGATGTAGGGAGGCATAATGCTGGCCATCAAAACGTTTGTAGGAATTAGGTGTTGGCATCAACAAAGCAAAGCTTTCAGGCATCGTTACTTGCAAGCCGGCAATCGCCTGTTGCAGGTAAGCCGACATTGTCCCGTCAGCGCTTTCCTGAAATAAATTTTCGCCCTTGCCGTCTAGCAAGCTGATGTGAACATGCGCGCCGTTGCCGGCAAGATCGATGAACGGCTTTGCCATGAAAGTGGCGCGCAATCCGTGCTGGCGGGCGACGCCCTTAATCAAGCGTTTTAATAAAACAGCATGGTCTGCCGCCTTCAAAGGGTCAGCAACATGTTTCAGATTGACCTCAAACTGGCTTGGCGCATTTTCGGCCACAATTGTATCAACGGGAATGTTTTGACAGCTTGCCGCCGAAAGAATGCTATCGAAGACGGCGGCGCGGTCCTGTAAATCTTCCAACCCATAAACTTGCGTGCCATGGGGTCGGGTTGTGGATGTGGCGCCGATCGGTGCCTGTGGTTGACCATCCTTGGTGGCGTCGGCATCGAGCAGGTAAAACTCTAATTCCATGGCTGTTACCGGAAACACGCCAGCTTCCGTACAATGCTTAACGACGGTTGCCAGCACATGGCGTGGATCGGCAAAAAAACCACCATTATCCGGTCCGCTCATCACCATCTGCAGCTGCCCAAG
>QCEM01000060.1 GCA_003280605.1 SAR116 cluster bacterium AG-355-O21
GCAGCAACTTGCCGCGGGCAAGGTGCCGTTCGCGTGCACGGTCGCCGCCACCCTGTTTAACCGTTGCCACCTTGGCGCGCAAATCACTGAGCAGCTCTGACATCAGCGCTTGATTTTCTTTAAACTCGGCTGCTCGGGTATCGAGCTGACTTTTAATAATCGACATCTTTACTCACCATCCACCTGATGCCAACCATTGGTCCAGATGATGCAGGCGGTCACTGCCCCAAAAAGGTTCATCATCGACAATGAAAAATGGCACGCCACAGACTTGTTTAGCGACCGCATCCGACACCGCTTGGCGCAATTGATTTTTAATTTCTGGGGTTTCCAGAGCCACCAACAAGGCCGCGCCATCCAGCTGACAGGTTGTCGCAATCGCCGCCACCGCTTTGGCCTCTCTGATATCACCGCCGTCGGCATAAATCGCATCAAATAATGCCAGTGACAAGTTTTGTGCTGCTTCCGGACCCTGTGTTGCCGCCCAGTATATGGCCCGTGCACCAACCTGTGAGGGGAAAGGAAAGACCGCTGGCGGCTGGTACGAGATGGCCATTCTGCGAGCGATCCTGCTGACATCATGGGTCATGTAGTCAGCTTTTAAGGGCTGCTCCATCAGCGAGCGATTTTCCGTCGTCTTGAAAATCACCCCCAGCAGGATGGGGTACCATTTCACCTGTCGGCGGTGCTTGGCGGCAACCTCCACAACCTGCTTCGCGCCCAAATAGGAATAGGGTGACGAGAGGTCGAAATAGAATTCAATCGGTGGATTTTTTTGCGGCATATCAGTCGCGGCGCTCATGGCCAGGTTACCAAGGCAACGCGGCCCCGTCGTAATTGAAAAACTGCCCATTTTGCGCCATGCTGGCGCTGGCAATGACCTGCCGCATGCCACTGACACTGTCATGGGCCGTGACCGGTGCCGCATCGCCGCCCATATCGGTTTGCACATGGCCTGGATGAAACATCAGCGAGGTGATCTGTTTCGGTGCTAATTCAATCGCCAAGCAACTTGCCGCCATATTGAGACCTGTCTTCGAGCTGCGATAAATCATCCCACCACCGGTATTATCGCTGATCGAACCCATTTTTGAGCTGATATAAACAAGCTTTTTGCCGGCACCTTTTTCAATTGCCGGCAAAAACGCCTGTGCAACCCGCATCGGACCAAGGATATTGGTATCCAAATTCCGCAGCCAGCCATCATAATCAACGTCGGCAAAAGTTGCGCCGCGGACATTGATGCCGGCATTGTTGATCAGCAAATCAATGGCCGTGTCCGCCAATGCCGCCGCCGCCGCATTGACCGACGCCAAATCATCAACATCAATGGTGGCAATATGCACCTCACCTGAGACAGCAGCCAAATCAGTCGCTGTCGCAGGATTGCGACACAAGGCGATCACCTTCCAGCCATCGGCCGCATATTGGCGAACGAATTCAAGGCCAATCCCGCGTGAGGCGCCTGTGATTAAGACTGTTGGCATCCATAACTCCTGTTATCAAAATGTTGCGAACACCGACGCCGCTATCAGTGCCGGTGACAATGACTTCCGGGTAGTTTACGCGCCGCGGCGGCGCGCGGTAACTTCAATCTCAACCCGCATTCGCGGTTCGACCAATTCAGCAAGCACGGTGGTGTTGGCAGGTCGGGCCGCATCGCAGTGTTTTTTGATGATCGGAATGATCCGCTCAAACTCGTCACGGCTGGCGACAAAAATCCGCACCCGCAGCAAATCCGCCAGGCTGGCACCCTGTGCCGACAGCGCTGCGGCAATGGTTTTAAAGCAGTTCTCGCACTGGCTTTCGACATCATCGGGAAAGCTTTGGGTGGCGGGGTCAAACCCCGTGGTCCCGGAGACATAAATCATATCACCGTCGATCACCGCGCGCGCATAGCCTGCTTTTTCTTCAAATATCGACCCCGAGAAGTAACGTTCGCCAATCATTTTCTGCCCCTTCACGCTGCCGCGTTCGTCAGCACTTTGTGATGCCCGCAATGTCAGGAATGGCGGTTATGGCGGGCGCCATTATGCGGTTTCCTTAAACAGTTCACGGCCAATCAGCATACGCCTAATTTCCGAGGTGCCGGCACCAATTTCATAGAGTTTCGCATCACGCAGGATACGGCCGGTTGGCGTATCGTTGATATAGCCCATACCGCCAAGCGCTTGGATCGCTTCAAGTGCCATCCATGTTGCTTTTTCGCCGGCATAAAGAATTGCGCCGGCGGCATCTTTGCGTGTTACCTCGCCGCGGTCACAGGCTTGGGCAACCGTGTAAACATACGCTTTGCAGGCATTCATGGTGACATACATGTCAGCCAGCTTACCCTGCATCAATTGAAATTCACCGATCGGTTTGCCGAATTGCTTACGCTCGTGAACATAGGGCACGACCACATCCATGCAGGCTTGCATTAGGCCCAAACAGCCTGCTGCCAGAACGGCCCGTTCGTAATCTAAACCACTCATCAGCACGCCGACACCGCCGCCAATGCCGCCAACAACGTTTTCCACCGGCACTTCGCAATCGGTAAAAACCAGCTCCCCTGTTGATGAGCCGCGCATCCCCAATTTATCAAGCTTTTGAGCGATGCTGAAACCGGGGAAATCCTTTTCAATCAGAAACGCCGTAATGCCATGTTGGTGTGCGTCCGGATCGGTCTTTGCATACACCACCAAAGTGTCGGCATCGGGCGCATTGGTGATCCACATTTTGCTGCCGTTGAGCACAAAGCGGTCACTTTTCCGATCGGCACGCAGCTGCATCGAGACAACATCCGAGCCGGCGCCGCTTTCGCTCATCGCCAGCGATCCAACATGCTCACCTGAAATCAGCTTTGGCAGGTATTTGCGCTTTTGCTCTTCGCTGCCATTTAATCTGATTTGGTTGACACATAAATTCGAGTGCGCGCCATAGCTCAATCCAACCGACCCTGAGGCCCGGCTAATTTCTTCAAGCGCGATCACATGGTCGGTATAACTCATGGCGGTACCGCCATAGTCTTCTTCAACGGTAATTCCAAGCAACCCAAGATCGCCCATTTTAGGCCACAAATGGCGCGGAAATTCGTCACTACGATCAATCTCCGCCGCGATCGGTGCAATCTCGTCGGCGGCAAAAGCGCCAACTTGATCGCGTAACATGTCAGCGGATTCCCCAAGATTAAAATTCAGGGTTGGGTACGTATTTGGAATCATTACTCTTCCTATCGCCTAAAACAGCCTATCGATCAGAATTAGTGCCGCAGAAGCAAGCGACGTCAAGGGAAGACTTGACGCCGCCGGTAACGGTAACTCTTACAATAGAATAAATGCCGCCAGTCCCAAAAAGCTCAAAAACCCGATCACATCTGTGACGGTGGTAATGAACACCGATGAGGCCACCGCAGGGTCAATACCAAACCGGTCCAGCGTGAGCGGAATCAACGTCCCAAAAAGACCGGCAACGATCAAATTCACAATCATTGCTGCCGCCATAATGCCGGCTATCTGCAGGTCACCGAACCACAGCCAGGAAATAAGACCGGCGATAACGGCAAAGGCAACGCCATTCACCGATCCGACAATCGTTTCGCGGGCCACAAAACGCCCGGCATTGATGGCCGTCAGCTCGCGCATCGCCAGCGCCCGCACCGCGATGGTGATTGTCTGGGTGCCGGCATTGCCACCCATGGAGGCGACGATCGGCATCAGTACCGCCAAGGCAACGATCTTCTCAATCGTGGTCTGAAAGGCACCAATCACAGATGACGCAATCACCGCGGTCAGCAAATTGATTGCCAGCCAGGTAAACCTATTCCGGCTGACGTTCCAAAAATTATCATATAAGCCGACACCGGAAACCCCGCTCAAGCGCATCAAATCTTCTTCGGCTTCAGCGTCGATCACAGTGACAACGTCATCAATGGTAATCGCCCCCAGCAAGCGGTTTTCGTTATCGGTCACGGGAGCGACAACCAACCCATATTGGCGAAACAGCAGGGCCACTTCTTCCTGATCCATAGCGACCGGCAAGCGGTGAAAATCACGCTGCATAATGTCTGAAATACGGACCGGCCGGTTGGCACGCAAAAGTCGATCAAGATATAAAATTCCGACCGGACGGCGGGCTGGATCAACCACAAAAATACCATAAAAATCATCTGGTGCATCAGCACCCGTCCGCAGGAAATCGATGGTTTGACCAACAGTCCAATGGGTCGGTAACACAACCACTTCGCGTTGCATTAACCGGCCGGCGGATTCCTCCGGATAGGTCAGCCCCTCCTCAACCATCGCTCGGTCCCGCGCCGGCAGGGCTTTCAACAGCCGCACTTGCTCAGGCGCGTCTAACTCGCCGATCAGATCAACCGCATCGTCGGAATCAAGTTGTGCGACCGCTTCTGCCAAATCGCCATCATCGATGGCCATCATGACTTCATCGCGCACCGTTTCATCCAGGTAAGATAAAACCAATGGGTCAAAATCTGTGGCCAGTAAGGTTGCCAGTTGGCGGCGGTCGTCACGGTCTTGGCGTTCCAGCAGATCAGCTAAATCAGCTGCATGCAGGGGCTTTATCAAGGCCTCAACATCGTCCAGGCGGTCTTCTTGCAAGGCCAAGTCAACAGCTCGCTCGACCTCGGGCGTCAGTCCATATAACGCAAATGACGTTGGCCGAAATGTTGCTGCCCCGCTGCCATCTGCCGCCGCCGTCATGCCAAACGCCGACCCCGCGCTACGTCCTGGGCGTCAACAACGGCGACCGCGCTCATGTTTAAAATACCACGCACGGTGACCGACTGATTAAGCACGTGGACAGGTTTTGCACTGCCAACGAGCATTGGCCCAACAGGCAAGCCGTTACCTGTTGACTTCAACAGGTTAAAGGCAATATTCGCGGAATCTAAATTGGGCATAATGAGCAAATTAGCGGTCCCCTTCAGCTGCGAGTTAGGAAAAATCGCTGCCCGTGACTGCACATCAACGGCAAAATCCCCATGCATTTCGCCTTCAACTTCCAAGTCCGGCGCGCGCTGCCGAAGTTTGGCAACCGCAGTCCGCATTTTAACGGCATTTGGATGATCCGTTGAGCCGAAATTTGAATGCGACAGGAAAGCAACCTTCGGCTCGATGCCAAACCGCCGAACTTCTTCCGCCGCCAACATCGTCATTTCCACAAGATCATCGGCGTCCGGGTCCATGGTCACATGGGTATCGGCTAAAAAGAACGCCCCGCCTTGCATGATCAAGAGTGTCACCGCCGATAGATCGTGGACACCTTCGGCCAAACCAATCACATCGCGGACCTCGTTAAAGTGATCAAGGTAGCGGCCGACAGTGCCGCAAATACCGGCATCCGCCTGGCCCAATTCAACCATTAAGGCAGCGATGGTTGAGGTTCGGGTACGGACGATCTCCCGGGCCCGACTGGGAGTCACGCCGCGGCGCTCCATCAACTCATGATACCGCTGCCAATATTGCACATAGCGGTCATCCAATAGCGGATTGGTCAGCTCGCAATTTTCGCCGATGCGCAGCCGCAAACCGAGTTTCTGGATGCGATTGGTAATCACTTCCGGGCGACCGATCAGGATCGGCCGCGCCAAACCTTCATCAATCACCGTTTGCGCCGCGCGCAGCACGCGTTCGTCTTCCCCTTCGGCATAAACCAGGCGCTTTGGCTGTTGCTTTGCACGCTGAAAAACCGGTCGCATGATCTGCCCGGAACGGAACACGAAAGCCTCTAAATCAGCTCGGTAAGCAGCCAGGTCGGCGATCTTCCGGCGGGCAACGCCGCTGGCCATGGCAGCTTCGGCAACCGCTGGCGCAATTTCGATAATCAGCCGTGGGTCAAAGGGTTTCGGAATAATGTAATCTGGCCCAAAAGCGATCTCATCACCGCCATAGGCTTTGGCCACAATTTCAGAGCTTTCCTGCATCGCCAAATCAGCAATTGCCCGAACCGCCGCAATTTTCATTTCCTCATTGATCGCCGTCGCCCCCACATCCAGGGCACCACGAAAGATGAACGGGAAAACGATGACATTGTTAACTTGATTGGGATAGTCGGTCCGGCCGGTAGCAATGACGGCGTCATCCCGCACAGCTTTAATTTCATCCGGCATAATCTCCGGCACCGGATTAGCAAGCGCCATGATCAGCGGCTTGTCGGCCATTTTGGCCACCATCTCGGGCTTTAAAACAGCAGGTGCCGACAGCCCCAAGAAAACGTCTGCGTCGGCGATCACATCACCAAGGGTGCGGGCCGCCGTATCAACAGCAAACTCACTTTTAAAATCATCCATTTCTTCACGGCGACCGCGATAGACAACGCCGGCGATATCGGTCAGCACAAGATTCTCTTTGCGTAATCCCATGTTGACCAACAGGTTGACGCAAGCAAGCGCCGCCGCGCCTGCGCCCGAGGTGACGAGGCGCACCTCAGAAAGCGTTTTGCCGACCACCCGCAGGCCATTGAGGATGGCTGCTGCAACAATGATGGCGGTGCCGTGCTGATCATCATGAAAAACCGGGATACGCATGCGCTCGCGCAACGCCCGTTCGATGTAAAAACAATCAGGAGCTTTGATGTCCTCAAGATTAATGCCGCCAAACGTTGGCTCCATGGCCGCAACGGTCTGAATGAACCGATCCGGATCACGTTCATCTAATTCCAGATCAAAAACGTCAATATCGGCGAATTTCTTAAACAGAACCGCTTTGCCTTCCATGACCGGCTTTGATGCCAGCGGGCCAATGTCGCCAAGTCCCAACACCGCAGTGCCATTGGTCACAACACCGACCATATTGGCGCGGCTTGTATAATCTGCGGCGGTATCCGGATCAGCGAAAATTTCCGCACAGGCTGCGGCAACACCGGGCGAATAGGCCAAAGCCAAATCGCGTTGGGTTGTCATTGGCTTGGTTGCTTCAATTGCCAGCTTGCCCGGCCGCGGCAGACGATGATAGTTCAGCGCCGCCTGTTTTAATTCGTCAGCCATTTCAGCTCCCATTTTTTGACCCGCCGCACAATACCTTGCCGATCCGCGCCACCAAAGCTGAAAAACACCGTTGTGCAACCACGCCGCTTTGTTTGCAGCAGGTTTATTTCGCTCGATAATGGGTGCGCAGGTACTGGTCGCTAAATTTCCCGGATTTCGTATCCGCCGCAATCGCCTCGGCGCTCCGCTCCAGCGCCGGACCATAGCCGCCGGCGCCAGGCGTTTCAACAACCACCGACTGATCAGATGTAAGCACTAAATTACCTGTCTTCGGTTGCAGCTGTTGCAGTGCGCCGTCGGCGGTTTGGATCTCAAATTTGCCGCTTTGCCCATCGGCACCGCCAAAAATACCCCAGGGCTGATTGCGGAACCGCTCGCCAACACCATTGAACAGACAGTCATGATCCACCGGACTGACCACACGGCGCAGCCCCATGCCGCCACGATATCGGCCAGCGCCGCCGCTATCAGGCACGAAACCATAGCTTTCAACACGCAGCGGAAATTCCATTTCAATGGCTTCGATCGGCAGATTTGAGGTATTCGTGATATGCACCTGCACACCATCCTTGCCGTCGCGGTCATTGCGCGCGCCCATGCCGCCGCCGAGAGTTTCCAGATAGACATATTCACTGCCTGTGCGCGGGTCGTGGCCGCTGAAAACCGCCATGGTGTTTGCGCCATTGGCAGCGCCAATAACGCGCTCCGGCAAGGCCTCGGCCATGGCACCAATAACCACGTCAATGATCCGCTGAGAGGTATGCGCACGTGACGCCACCGCAGCCGGCGAGACACAATTCAGCAAGCTGCCGGACGGCGCCACAACCTCAAAGGCATCAAGGACGCCTTGGTTATTCGGCACGTCCGGGTCTAGCATTGCCTTCATCGCATAACAAACCGCCGCCTTGGTGCCATGTAGTGGAATGTTGATATTTCCCGGTGTCTGCGCCGAGGTGCCGGTGAAGTCAAAATATGCCAAGCCATCGTCCATGGTGATGGTCACGGCAATCGGCACATTAATGGCGTCACAGCCATCATCATCCATCACGTCACGAAAACTGTACTGACCGTCCGGGATCAACCGTAATGTTTCCCGCATACGCTGTTTGGTGCGGGTTATAATCTGCGCAAATACGGCGTCGATCATGTCGGCGCCATATTTTTCCGCCAGTGCCAGCATCCGGCGTTCACCATAGCGCAGTGCCGCAAGTTGGGCGTTATAATCGCCGCGCCGTTCCTCACGGACACGCACATTCAACAGCATCATCTCAAATAAATCGCTTTGAAGCTCGCCACCGCGGAACAGCTTGACCACAGGGATCCGCAATCCCTCTTGGTAAATTTCTGTCATACCGCCTGACATTGACCCCGGATTAGCACCGCCGATATCAGCGTGATGGGCCAGATTACAGACAAAACACAGCAGTTCACCGGCCACAAAAACAGGTGAGGCAAAAGCCACATCAGGTAAATGTGTACCGCCGCCCTCATGGGGATCATTGGCCACAAAAACATCCCCCGGCGCGATATCGGATAATGGATATTTTGCCAGCAAGGCTTCCATTTGCCCCAGCACCGAGGCCACATGCACCGGGATGCTATGTGCCGCCTGCATCACCAACCGCCCCTGTTTATCGACAATGGCTGTTGAATGGTCGTGGCGCTCTTTAATATTTGTTGAATAGGCGCTTTTCATCAACGCCAGGAAGCTCTCATCGGTTACCGATTGTAACGCATTGAGAATGATCTCAACAGTGATTGGATCAGGCTGTTGTTCGGCCATCATGACACCTCAATTAAAAGATTACCGGCGGGATCGACACGCACCATATCACCCGGGTGGATAACGCTGGTTGCATCTAATTGTTCAACAATCGCCGGTCCTGTGAATGTCGTCCCTGGATGTAAATCATCACGCCAATAAATCGGCGTATTGACGGCTGTATCACCGCTAAACCAAACATCTCGATGACTTTTGGGACGCGCCGTCTGTGCGCTGCCCACCTGCTCGATTCGTGCTTTTGCATCGCTTAAACCAACCGCTGTCAGGCGCAAATTAACCGCTTCCACCGGGTCTTCGGTCGTATGATAGCCATAGGTGCGTTCATGGGCTGTGTAGAACCGCTGTAACAGCTCGTCAAACCCGGCGATGGTGGCGCGGCCATCCGGCGCTAACGGCCCATTCGCATCAACGGTGAGTTCAAAATTTTGCCGCTGATAGCGCAGATCAAGCGCTAGCTGAAGCTGCCGCCGCGGCAGGGCGATATCCTCATCGTGGAACCAGGTATCTGCGCGGCCACTTAAATCCGCCACCAGTTGCTGTAATTCCGTCATCGTCTCTGCCGTCATCAGCATCCGCGCCGAGGTCACAAAATCTTCCTTTAGATCCGAGACAACCAGACCTTGAGCGCATAAAATCCCTGGTGCCGGCGGAATGATGATGCGCTCCATTTCAAGCGCTCTGGCGACCTCAACCGCATGCAAGGCACCGGCCCCGCCAAAGCCCATCAAGGCAAACTCACGCGGGTCATGGCCGCGCTCAATCGAGATCGCGCGGATCGCCCGCACCATATTGGCGACGACAATGGCGATCATGCCTTGGGCGGTGCGTTCAACCGAAAAGCCAAGCTGGGCGGCCAACGGCGCCATTGCCGACTTGGCTGCGGCCAGATCCAGGCTCATGGCACCCCCCAGCAACGATGGCGACAACCGCCCAAGGACCAAGTTCGCATCAGACACGGGAGTCTGAAACGGTTGCTTGTTGGCCGCCACGGCCATAACAGGCCGGCCCCGGGTCGGCACCTGCACTCTGCGGGCCAACTTTCAGTAAACCACCGCGATCAAACCAGGCGATAGAACCGCCGCCGGCGCCAACCGTATTGATATCAACGGACGGCAAGCGCACGGGGAATTCGGCCACATCACGATCAAAGCTGATGCCGGTTTGATAATCACGGATCAACGCCACATCGGCGCTGGTTCCACCCATATCAAGGGTGATCACAGCCTCTTGACCTGCTGATTTTGCAATGTGAACAGCCCCAACAGCACCTGCCGCAGGCCCTGACAGCGCTGTTCGAATGGGCATTTCTGCCGCCCGTCTGACCGACATCAGACCACCCGATGACTGATTAATACCAATCCGCGCCATAGGTGCAGCAGCAGCTAAACGGTTACCAAGATCGTTCATATATTGGCCGATCAATGGCTGCAGATAGGCGTTTAAAACCGTTGTTGAAAAGCGTTCATACTCACGAAACTCCGGCTGCACGGTCGATGATGTGGAGACCGCTAGATCCGGCAGGGCTGCCGTTAATGCTGCCGCCAAACGTGCCTCATGGTCGGCATTGAGAAACGAAAATAAGAAGCAAATAGCGCAGGCCGTAACCTCGCTTTCAGCAACCATGGCAACCGCTTTGGCAATGTCGTCGTCACTCAGCGCGGTCAGGACTTGGCCTTCCGGGCCGGTCCGTTCCGCAACCTCAAAACGCAAGTGACGCGGCGCCAACGGTGCCGGATGATCGGCTTTTAAATCGAACATTTTGGGACGGGTTTGGCGGCCGATTTCCAGCAAGTCACGAAACCCCGCCGTGGTCAGCACCGCCACATCGGCACCTTTGCGCTGGATCAACGCATTGGTTGCCACTGTCGTGCCGTGGCCTAAACGGGCAATTTCAGCGGCTTGAATATCATGCCGCCCACATAGTTCCGCCAGTCCATCAATGATAGCGTTTGCCGGATTCGCAGGCGTCGACGGCGTCTTGTAAAGATGCGCCGCACCCGTTGCCTGATCAAGAACATAAAAATCAGTGAAAGTGCCGCCCACGTCGACGCCGATAAGCCAACTCATTATTACCTCCGAACCAAGACCGCTTTGAAAAATACCGATAATCTGCGCTGCTCCATCTGCAGGCTAACCACTGCAAAAAAAATTATCCAATGATCAATAAATTAGATCGCCCATAATGCGCCTATTAATTGTATTTAATTATATTTATCAGATTCTATAAACGTGTACTTCTGTGCGTGTTTACGATATTATTGTCGATGCCGG